>DATFQU010000144.1:0-4046 GCA_035264005.1 Candidatus Acidiferrales bacterium | reverse complement strand
CCTGTCATGTGCAGCGCAAACCGGAAGATGCCCCCCTGGTGCCGCCCGTAAAACAAACGGAAAGCCTCTTCCTCGCCTGCCGCAATCCTCCGCAGCAGAAGCTCGTCCCGCGCTTCGTTCCTCTCCGGCATCCCTTTCCATTCGACGTATCTGCCGCGCTTCTCGTTCTCCATTCCCCCGCCCCAGCCCTAAAGTTCCAAAAACTTTCTTTCCTCGTGCCCTTGGCAATAGCAAGCAAACTCTCAGCGTCTGCCCTTGCCTTTTCGGGTGCGGGTGCCCCATGCTCGTTTTTTGAGCATCGGTTCTTTGCTTCTCTGCTTCCTTGCCCCTCTCTCCCTTAAACACGCCTCCACGCCCGTAGTTGCTTTCCCAACTCCCCCGACATTTCACAACAATTCAGAATGTTTCAGCCCAACTTCAGGACTTTCTTCGCTCCACCTGTTATTCTTTGAAGCCTTTACGCAACCACACAAATTGGAGGCAAAAACGTATGGGCATACCCAAAGTCGGAAGCACCCGTTTGAACCAACGGCTCAATTTCCTCAAAATCTGCGCCTTGCTGTTTACCCTCTGCGCTGTGCCACACATCACAGCCGCCCAAGCTAACTCGCAAAATCCACCGCTCCCCGCGCCCGGCACGTATCAGATCGACCCTCTCCACACCTTCGTCTACTTCAGCGCTTGGCACCACATCGTCGGCTCGGTCCGCGGCAGATTTGACAAAGTCACGGGTACCCTCACCGTCTCACAGGATCCAGCAGACTGTGCCGTCGACGTCACCGTCGACACCTCCACCGTCGACACACAAGTCGCCGAACGCGACGCCGACCTTCGCAGTCCAGCCTTCTTCAGCGTGAAGGATTTCCCGACCGCCACATACCGCGGTCGCGGCCTTCACCGCGTTTCAGGCGACTCCTGGAGGCTCGACGGCACGCTCACCATCCGCGGCATTTCCGTCGTCGTGCCCGTAACGTTCACTTTTAAGGGGATGTTTCCGGATACAAAGGTTCCACGAGCGTCGTTTCATGCGACCGCAGGAACCAACCGCGGCAAGTTTGACATGACTCGCGACAACAAGATGGAGCTTGGTGTTCCACCCGTGCCCGGGCTGGACGTCCAGATCGAAATCGACGTTGAAGCCGACGCAGCCTCGCCGGCTCACTAGCACGAAGCTGGTTCGCCGCTAGAAACTCCGGCGCCTTATTCTGGCCCGCGCCAGTCTCTAGGCGAAATGGCTGGCGTCGCTCTGTAGCCTAGATCCTGTCGTGCCATCTCAATTGGCAAGGTAGCTCCGCACCCGCAAACTCCAGGTGAATTACTCTGCGAGGTTTTGGGGCAGAGCAGGCGGACGACGCATGAAGGAGAAGCGGACGCATAACAAGCGCGCCACCTTTAGGAACGGTACAGGTTACTGCGTCTTGCTTCTCCCAATTCCCAATTTGCTCTGCAGAAAGCCGGCCCTTTCGATGCGAACCGGGGAGTACGCGAAGCGGCCCATTGTCAATTCCACTCTCGTCCAAATGTAATCGAATGGCTAAAATACCGCCCATAATCTCGACTGGCGGCTGCACGTGCACGACTCCCGCTTTCGCAGTCCATGGGCCGAATCCATCCGCATCCTTGCGTTCGCGGACGGCGATGGTCAGGTCTTGATGCCAAACGACCTTCCAGTTTGAACTCGGTGTTTTGTTGAAAAAAATCCCTCGCACCGCGAAACACTCCGGACCGAGTACACCCTCCATGATTTCGCGCACGCTTCTTGACGTTGCAAGATCCCGAATACTGGGAACGAGCAGGATATTCCTCTGAGGGTCTCGACCGCTGTCGAATAGTTCGCACAAGCGTCCGATTGTCGTTTCATCGAGGCACCTTGGGATAATGGCGAAGCCGTTCCGTTCGACAAGCGCCCTCACGCCGCCAGCTGTGTTTGCCTTGCTCTCACTTGCTTCCACAGCGCCTCCGCCTTCATGGAATGATTATGCCCGCGAAACTGCTCCTTTGCCTCCCCTCTTGTCACTCATCACTGTTTTTTCTAGTCACTAGCCACTTGCCTTGTACCGTCTCGCTCCCGTAACTTAGTGGCGCACCCGTAACGGCAACTCGCATCCGCGCCATCGGAGGACGCCATGCAGGAATTCGATCCGCAAATCCTCAACGAAAAACCCATCCCGCCGCCGGCTGAATTTCAGCGCCGCGCCCGCGTCCGCTCCCTCGACGAATATCGCAAGCTCTACGACCGCGCCAAGAACGACCCCGAGGGCTTCTGGGGCGAACAGGCCAAAATGCTCGACTGGTTCACGCCGCCCAAACAAATCCTCGATTGGAACGTGCCTCACGCCAAGTGGTTCATCGGCGGCCGCCTCAACGTCTCTCACAACTGTCTCGACCGCCATCTCGCAAAAAACGGCAACAAAGTCGCGCTCTACTGGGAAGCCGAAGACGGCAAGCAGCTCAAATTCACGTACGCGCAGCTCCACGAACGCGTCTGCAAATTTGCCAATGCCCTGATCGGTCTCGGCGTCAAGTCCCATGACACCGTCGCCGTCTACATGCCCATGATTCCCGAATTGCCCATCGCGCTTCTCGCCTGCGCGCGCATCGGCGCGATTCATTCCGTCATCTTTGGAGGCTTCAGCGCCACTGCTCTCTCCGACCGCATCGCAGACGCAAAATCGAAATTCCTCATCACCGCCGACGGAGGCTATCGCCGCGGCCATGTCGTTCCGCTTAAAGATACCGCCGACAAAGCCGCCGACTCCTGCCCCACCATCGAAAAAGTTGTCGTCGTCAAACGCACCGGTGAAAAAGTCTCCTGGAAAGAAGGCCGCGATGTCTGGTGGCACGATCTCGAATCAAGAGCGTCCTCCGATTGTCCGGCGCCTCCGTTCGACGCCGAACATCCTCTCTACATTCTCTACACCAGCGGTACCACCGGAAAACCCAAGGGCGTCCTTCACACTTCCGCCGGATATCTCCTCGGCACCATGTACACTGCGCAACTCGTCTTCGACCTCCGCGACGACGACGTCTACTGGTGCACCGCCGACATCGGCTGGGTCACCGGCCACAGCTATCTCGTCTACGGCCCGCTCGCCAATTGCGCCACCTGCGTGATGTACGAAGGCGCGCCCGATTTTCCAAGGAAAGATCGCTTCTGGGAAATCATCGAGCGCTACAAAGTCTCGATTTTTTACAGCTCCGCAACCGCCGTTCGCGCGTTCATGGCCTGGGGCAACGATTGGCTCGCCAAGCACAATCTATCCAGCCTGCGCTTGCTCGGCACTGTCGGCGAACCCATAAATCCCGCCGCGTGGAAATGGTATTTCGACACGATCGGCGGCAAACGCTGCCCTATCATCGACACGTGGTGGCAAACCGAAACTGGCGCGATGATGATTTCTCCGCTCCCCGGCGCTACGCCAACCAAACCCGGCTCCGCCACTCTTCCCCTCCCTGGTGTGATTTCGCGCGTCGTCAACATGCAAGGCCAAAGCGTCAAGCCCGGCGAAACCGGCTATCTCATCATCGAAAAACCGTGGCCCTCCATGCTGCGCACAATCTTCGGTGACGATGAACGCTTCAAACGCGATTACTGGAGCCGCATCCCCGGCGTCTACTTCACCGGAGACGCCGCGCAATGCGACGCCGACGGCTACACCTGGGTCCTCGGCCGCGTCGACGACGTAATCAAAGTCGCAGGCCATCGTTTGAGTTCCATGGAAATAGAAAGCGCGCTCGTCAGCCATCCCGCAGTCGCTGAAGCCGCCGTCGTTGCACGTCCTGATCAAATCAAAGGCGAAGCTATCGTCTGTTTCGTCACGTTGCGCGCGGGCCACAATCATTCCGCTGCTCTGCGCACTGCGCTCACTGAACACGTCGCCGTCACCATCGGCACCATCGCACGGCCTTCTGAAGTTCGCTTCGCCGATCTGCTTCCGAAAACCCGCAGCGGAAAAATCATGCGCCGCCTCTTGCGCGAAGTCGCCGAGAAAGGCGGCGTCTCCGGCGACGTCACCACCCTCGAAGACATGTCCGTCATTCAGAAA
>DATFQU010000143.1:0-3088 GCA_035264005.1 Candidatus Acidiferrales bacterium | reverse complement strand
ACGAGCGAAGCGGTAAAGGCCAACAAGTTTGGTTCAGGTGGCGCAGAAGAAGCGGCGCCAGAAGCGAAATCGGAATAAGAGTTTAACTTAACGGAGGATAGGAAAAGGCGATGGCGAGCAAAGTAGAGACGATCCTGGATGAGATCAAGGGCCTGACGCTTCTCGAAGCGTCGGACTTGGTCAAGAAAATGGAAGAGACGTTTGGCGTTTCGGCTGCTGCGGCTGCTCCTGTGATGATGGCGGGCGGCGGGGCGGCGGCGGGCGGCGCGGCGCCGGCGGAGGAGAAGACTGAGTTCACGGTGGTTCTCACCGAAGTCGGCGCGAACAAAATCAACGTCATTAAGGCGGTACGCGAAGTCACGAGCCTGGGCCTGAAAGAGGCCAAGGACCTGGTTGATGGCGCACCCAGGCCTGTGAAGGAAGGGATCAACAAGGAAGAAGCTGCCACGATCAAGAAGAAGTTCGAAGACGCCGGAGCCAAGGTCGAGATCAAGTAGTGCCACGGGCGAGCAAAAATCGCCAGGCGACAAGGCATTCTTTTACGCGCGTGGTTAGCGGTGGAATTCTGTCTGATCACGCGTCCTGCCCGGACTCTAGGCAGTGGTGTCACTGCGGCGAGTGTCCGGTTCAACCCTCACAGGGAAAAGAGGTAAATCATGCGGAACGGTAATCGTCCAACACGTGAACGGAAGCGTCTGGACTTCGCGCGCATTCGCGCGGCTGTGCAGATCCCGAACCTGATTGACGTGCAGAAGAAATCGTACGAGCGCTTTCTGCAGATGGACAAGCTGCCGAGCGAACGCGAAGACGCGGGATTGCAGTCCGTGTTTACGTCGGTGTTTCCGATACAGGATTTTCGCGGACTGTCGCAGCTTGACTTCGTGGACTATGCGATTGGCGACTGGGAATGCAAATGCGGCCATCTGCGTGGCCTGCATCATTTGCGCGCGACCTGTCGGAACTGCGGCGCTTCGGTAGTCACGAATCCGTACAAGACAGGTGACGTGGTGTGCTCGAAGTGCGGTGCATTCAACCGCAACACGCCGACTTTCTGCAACAAGTGCGGCGATCCGGTCACGCTGCAATTGAAGTACGACGTGACCGAATGCCAGGAGCGCGGCATGACGTATTCCGCGCCGCTGAAAGTCACAATTCGCCTGACCATTTACGATAAGGACCCCGATACAGGCGCGAAATCAATTCGCGACATCAAGGAACAAGAGGTTTTCTACGGCGACATTCCACTGATGACGGAGAACGGCACGTTCATCATCAACGGAACCGAGCGCGTGATTGTCAGCCAGTTGCACCGTTCGCCGGGCGTGTTTTTTGAAACGGCGAACAACCGCACGTACTTCCTCGGGAAGATCATTCCCTATCGCGGCTCGTGGGTGGAGTTCGAATACGACACGAAGAACATTCTTTACGTACGCATCGATCGCAAACGGAAGTTCCTGGGCTCGATCTTTCTCCGCGCGCTGGGAATGAAATCAAATGAGGAGATTCTGCGAACGTTCTATCAGGTGGAGCGAATTTCGCTGCGCGACCGGCAGTTGTTCTGGAACACGTCGGAAGGGCTGATTGATCGAAAGCTCGCGCACGAAATCAAGCATCCGCACTCGGGTGACGTGATTGTCGCGGCGCACAAGCGCATCACCGAGGCGCTGTACAAGGAATTGGTGAAGTCGAGAGTCAATCAAGTCGAAGTGCCGGCAGCCGACCTTGAAGGCGCGGTCACCGTGGGTGAGTTGGTCAACCGGCAGACTGGCGAAGTTCTGCTCGAGGCCAACAAGCCGCTCAATCCCGAGTCATGGGCTTCGCTTGCGGAGGCGGGGATCACGGAAGTGGATGTCTGCTTCCCGGAGCGCGATGACGTTGGCGTCATCGTGAGCCGAACGCTCGAAAAGGATGCAATTCGCAATTCACGGGAAGCGCTGATTGAAATCTACCGCAAGCTGCGGCCGGGCGATCCTCCCACGCTGGAGACAGCGACAGCCCTTTTTAATGGGATGTTTTTCGATCCACGGAAGTACGACTTCAGCCGCGTGGGCCGGTTGAAATTCAACATCAAACTGGGGCTGGAAACTCCGCTGGATAAGCGCACGCTCGACCCGGTGGATTTCGTTGCTGCGATCAAGTATCTGCTCAAACTGCGCCGAAATATCGGGACGGTGGACGACATCGATCACCTCGGCAATCGTCGCGTCCGCGCGGTCGGCGAGTTGCTTGAAAATCAGTTCCGCATCGGCCTCGTGCGCATGGAGCGCGCCATCAAGGAAAAGATGTCCGTTTACCAGGAAATGTCGACGGCAATGCCGCATGACTTGGTAAACGCCAAGCCCGTGATGGCGGCGATCCGCGAATTCTTCGGCAGTTCGCAGTTGAGCCAATTCATGGATCAAACCAATCCTTTGAGCGAAATCACTCACAAGCGGCGTCTTTCGGCCCTTGGCCCGGGCGGTCTCTCGCGCGAGCGCGCTGGATTCGAAGTGCGCGACGTTCACCCCACGCACTACGGGCGCATTTGTCCGATTGAAACGCCGGAAGGCCCGAACATAGGATTGATCAGCTCGCTTTCGTGTTATGCGCGAATCAACGAATTCGGGTTTATCGAGTCGCCGTATCGCAAGGTGAAGAACGGCCGTGTGATTGACTATTTGCAGATCGTCAACGCGGGCGGAAGCGAATTCAAGCCGGGCGAAATCGTCGAAAAAGACAAAGTGGACTCGGCGAACGAGGATTTGGGCCGAAGCAAGGTTACGTCCGAAGCTTACTGTTTCTATCTTTCGGCATGGGAAGAAGACCGCTACGTTGTGGCGCAGGCGAACGCTTCACTTGATGAGCGCGGCCGCATTACAACGGAGCTGGTCAATTGCCGGCAGGCGGGCAACTTTGTGCTGAAATCGCGCGAAGAAGTGGACTACATCGACGTTTCGCCGAAGCAGCTCGTGTCCGTAGCGGCGAGTTTGATTCCATTCCTTGAAAATGATGACGCGAACCGCGCCTTGATGGGCTCGAACATGCAACGGCAAGCTGTACCGCTCATCAAGGGCGATGCGCCGCTTGTCGGGACGGGCATGGAGCGCGT
>DATFQU010000142.1:0-23530 GCA_035264005.1 Candidatus Acidiferrales bacterium | reverse complement strand
TCGCTGAATTCCCCGCGGGAAAACTACTTAATCAACTGTAGGGCAACGTCGCCGCGTACTACAGCACGTCACTACTACAGGCCACACTATGCCTGAACCAGCCCACGCCGTATGGCGTAACGGACGAGGCCCGCGGTTTCGTGAATGTCGAGCTTCTCCATAATCCGCGTGCGGTGCGTCTCGGCCGTTTTGACGCTAATGTTCAGTACTCCTGCTACTTCTTTTGTGGTTTTGCCCTCGGCGATGAGCTGCAAGACTTGCCGTTCGCGCGGGCTCAACGGTTCGGACGAAAGTTCCGTCTTATTTTGATACGCCTGAACGACCGCACGCGACACTTCAGGGCTAAGGTAAACGCCGCCGCGGGAAGCTTCGCGAATCGCCTGGACCAGGTTCTCGGCGGCATGTGTTTTGACCACGTACCCTTTTGCGCCGACGCGCAAGGCGTCGAGCAAATATGGATCCTCGTCATGCACCGTCAGGAAGATGGTCTTGGTTTGCGGCGAAACTTTCTGAATTTCTTTCGCCGCGTCAATACCATTGAGGACCGCCATGCTGACGTCCAGCACGGCGACGTCAGGATGCAGTGATTCCGCGATCTTGACGGCCTCTTGTCCGTTGGCAGCCTCGCCAACAATTTTGAGGCCCTCTTTCTCCAACAGCACTTTCAACGACTGGCGAACGATTTGGTGATCGTCAGCAAGTAATACTTGTATCGGCATGGCTTAAGCCTCCACGGGGATTAGAATTTTGAGTTCGGTCCCTTGTTGCGGTGCAGATTCGATTTGAAGCGTTCCCCCCAGAACATTCAAACGTTCCCGCATTCCCAAGAGGCCCAATGCGTTCCTGCTTCCCCTTGCTATAACGGGATCGAAGCCTACCCCGTCATCCCGTATGGAACAATGGAACTCGCCCGGACTCCGCCACAGCCGGATGTTCACGCGAGACGCCTTGGCGTGCCTGGCCACGTTGTTCAATGCTTCCTGCGCCACGCGGTACATTGCGGCTTCGACCGACTTGGTGAGGCGTGGGCCAAGTTTGCCATCTACACTCACGGGCAATGCAAAACGCTTGGAAAATTTTTCCGCGAGAGTTTGCAGGGCGGGCAGAAGCCCATAATCATCCAATACCGTCGGACGAAGCTCGTGTGAGAAATTCCGCAACTGCTGCTCGACCTGTTCAAGAAGCGACTCCACTTCGTCCAGATTGAGTTGCACAGCGGGAGAAACGCTGCGCGCCATTTGGCGCAACTGGATGTGAACCGCAGCCAGTAACTGGCCGGATTCATCGTGGAGCGCGCGGGCAATCCTGCGGGTCTCACTTTCTAAAGATTCATTCAGACGGCGCAAAGTGTCATTGGCCTCGCCGAAGGCGCGGTGTGTCATTTCGAACGGAGACATAGCCTCAACCAGGAACTCGCCCGCGGGCCGAAGCACATCATCCTTCGAATGCCCGTTCGAAAGAACCGTTTCCAAAGCGTGCTGATGCACGCCGATCATGTCCAGGATTCCGCGGCCTTCGCTGAGCGCGCGGCGCCCCAGCTCGTACCCCTGCTTCAATGAACCTTCTCCACCCTGGCGGAGATAGGTTCTTAACGCGTGTTCATACTCCCCGTGCAGCCCATCCACTGGGCACCTCCTTTTGCGGTCCTGTGTAGCGCGCAACGAGCACCAGCGCGTCATCAGTTCCGCGCGCAAAGCGAGCGAGAATCGTGTCGGCGATAGCTTGGGCGGAGCCCGGTCTAAGCCCATCAGCAAAACCGAGTCGCACTCCATCTGTCACGAAAATCAGCGTATCGCCCCTTGACACTGGAACAATCGAAGCAACCAATGAGGGCAACTGGTCTCCGACGACCCCGCCGCGAAGCGGGAGCACTTCCTGGCCGACCGTTCCGTAGGGATCCCGGTGGAGAAGCACACCTTCCACGTTTCCCACGCCGAGCCATGTAACCGTGGCGTCGCTGGCCTTGAAGGAAGCGAGGCTCATCACGACTCCGCGAGTTGGCTTCAATTCTTCATGGCACAAGCGAACCAGCGTAAGGACCGACTCTCGCGCATTTTGTTCAAGGACTTCTGTTGCGATTCGCGCAGCCGCAGCCGCGCCCGGGCCGTGCCCCAGACCGTCGACAACAGCCACCATGGCTCCTCCGTCGAACTGTACGATGGCGTGGCGGTCGCCTATTTCGGTCTGCCCAGGCAAGGCCTGTGCGGCAACGCCGCAATCGACCAACGCCACTGTCTCTACCTTTTCCATTTGCGCGCGGTCACGGTCGTACCGTGCCCGACCCTCGATTCAATTTCAAATTCGTCCATCAGCCGGCGAACGCCAGGCAATCCAAGTCCCAAGCTCCGGGACGTCGAAAAACCTCCCTGCAAGGCGCGGCGAATATCTGGAATGCCGGGGCCCTGGTCGCAAGCGCGAACCATGACGCCGCGCTGCTCGCCGCGCTCAAGGAGCCGCAGCACGATTTCACCCTGCTTCGCGTAAAGAACGATGTTCCGCGCCAGCTCAGAGATTGCCGTGGCAATAAGAGTCAGCTCGCTCGAAGAAAAGCCCAGTGTCGCCGCGAGCACGCGGCCCTTCTGTCGCGCCGAAACGATGTCGGTATCTTCGTTGATCCGCACGACGATCTCTTCGAGCACACGATCCCGGGAACGTTCAAATGAATGCTCCGCCGAAGCCGCTGCTGCGAAGGGATTGCGTTCAGCGTCCACGGGGGCTCGCTTCCTTGGCGGGACTCGCTTCCTTCTTACTGAGAAAAGCAATGCCTTCTTCCAGGTCAAGCGCTGTCGGCACTCCTTCCAGTTTCAAACCAAGCTGCACCATGGTGAACGCAACATCGGGCTGGATTCCGACGATGACCGTCTCCGCGCCGCGCAATCGAATCATGAATGTAATGTCACGGAGCGTGCGCGTGGCGAAGGAATCCATCACGTCCAGGGCGGTGACGTCGACAATGACGCCGCGGGAGCGCAGGCGGCCGACCTGCTCGACGAGGGCGTCACGCAACTGCACGAGATCCGCATCGGAGAGCGCCGACTGAATAGACGCGATGAGATAAGGACCTTGTTTGAGAATCGGGACTTCCACAATTCATCCTTAGGCGTGCTCTGTCTTTTCAGCGAAAGGCACAACTTTGTAGCCAAGGAGGCGCTCGGCTTCTTCGATCCCCCCTTGGAGGTCGCCGACCGTGTTCATCTTGCCCAAGTCCACGCCAATGGTTACGAGAGTCTGTGCAATCTCCGGAGACAATCCAGTAATGATGACGGTAGCGCCGAGCAAGCGGGTGGCTTCGACGGTTTGCACCAGGTTGTTCGCGACGTTCGCGTCCATCACCGGAACGCCGGTGATGTCGATGACGACCACCTTTGCGCGGTTCGTGCGTATGCCGCGCAGCAACTGCTCGGTCAACTGGCGCGCGCGCTGCGGATCAATCACGCCGATGATGGGAAGGATCAGAAGACGCTCGCGAACCTGCAACACGGGAGTGGACAACACGCGAATCGCTTCCTGTTGTTCGCGGATAACGCGCTCGCGCTCTTGGACGAAGCCGACGGCCACCGTGTTCGCGATGCGGTTCGCGGCGGGCTCGTACGCATCGAGGATGCGGTTCAGCAGCGCGAAGTCGTTCTGATACTTGGCAAACAAAGAGCGCGCGAGCACGTCGCGCAACAGAAGCACGATGCCGACGACTTCATGCGTTTCGACGCCCCGGGGAATGATGCGTTCCGAAAGGTTGCGCGCATAAGCTTGCAGCGCTTCGAAGGTGCCCGTTTCGAGCGCTTCGACGTAGTTGTCGTACACCGACGTGGCCTCGGCGAAAATTTCTTCCTTGGTCATCGCCGTCAGCAATTTGGCCTCGGTGATTCGGCGGGCCCATTCTTCGCGCAATTGCGTTCGATTTTGCCGCAGGTGCGCCACCAACTGGCGGAGCAGCTCGGCCGTCGGAGCGGTCATTTGATGGGCCGGTCCAAACGTGGTCCGCGTGTCTCGCGTTTCGCGCATTTCTTGTGCCATCCGGTCTCCTTCTGTTTTTTCAGACCCCGGCAGATGTAGGCGTGTAAGGAAACTCTCTGACCAGCCTGTAAGGCAGTAGGATTTTTACAGACTAGGAAATACGGTGGAATCGGGCAAGCACCTTGGATTTGCCGAGTATTGACCCTACAGTGTTTACAGTAGAAACAGGATGTATTTCAATTTATGGCGGTTGCGGCCAATTTTGCGCTCGATTTTCGCCGAAATTCCTTCCCTGACAGTACGGCTTTCACCGCAGCGATCAGATCACGGCCAGCCTTACCTTTCGATAAGAAGCCGTGAGCGCCGACATGGAAGCTTTCCTGCGAGGTCTGTTCGGAATCATGAACGGTGAAGATCAGTATCTTGGTCTCGGGGCGAGCGCGGAGAATCTGGCGCACCACTGCGAGTCCGTTCAACGCCGGCATGTTGATGTCCAGGATCACTAGGTCCGGCTTGAGACTCAGTGTTTTCTCGACAGCCTCAATACCATCGGTGGCTTCACCGCAGATTTGAAGCCCTGGCTCGCTTTCCAGCATCGATCGCACTCCGCGACGGAGCATTTCGTGATCATCGGCAACCAGTATGCGATGCGTGGCAGATTTTCGATCGTCGGCCCTTCCCTCGTCGGTAGCACCTGCAAGGCTCTCCAGGTCGACGGGCAAGGAGAGTTCTTGAAGAGGAAGCGTGGCCACCACCACAGTACCCTTGCCTAACTGAGAGAGAATCTCCAGCCGGCCAGAAAGCTGACGGATCCGCTGCCTCATGCCCTGAATTCCAACACCTAAAGGGGCATTGCCGCCGCCGCCGCCGCCAGCAGCTTTGGCCTTTTCGGCTGGCATTCCCTTTCCCGAGTCGCCGACCTCCAACTTAAATTCGTCTTCATCCACACGTATGCGAACGTACGCTGTGCGGCTTCCGGAATAACGGTGGACGTTGGTGAGACTCTCCTGCACAACGCGGAACAGGGCGACCTCAGCGTCGGGCCGTAGCCGGGGCAGATTGCGAGGAATATCCACATCAGCGCGAATTCCCGTGCGCTTCTGAAAACCCTGTGCGTACCACTTTGCCGCTGCGGGCAATCCGAGTTCGTCAAGCAACGGCGGGTGCAAGAGATACGAGAGAGTGCGGATTTCCTCGCTGATTTGGTTCGTCAAGTCCAAACACTGCGCAATGGACTCCTTGGTTTCTTCATTTGCGGTGGGCGAAAGCAGGCGCGTCATGCGCGAAAGAGCGATGCATTGAAGCGCGAGTTTCTGACCGGTAACATCGTGGAGGTCGCGCGCAATGCGGCGCCGCTCTTCGTCCTGAAGCTCGAGCAGGCGCGAAGAAAGCTGCCGAAGGGCCTCTTCGTTGGCGTGGAGCGCTTCGTTCGCGTCGGCAAGTTCGGTCAAATCCGTCGCAACAGCGCAGACGGTTTCCAGTTCTGCGCCTTTGACAGGATTCAAGGACAGGCGAATCGAAGTCTTCCGAGAGTCGTTCAACTTGAGTTCAACTGCTCCCTTGACGCTGCCGCGAGTCCCGCTTTCGAGAAGGACCTGGAGCCTGGGCAGCTCTGTCGCCGGTACATGGTCCTGCAGCCGAGTACCAATAAATTTTTCAAGGGGCAGCCCTGCAAGCTCGGCGAAACGATTGTTCGCATAAAGAACCGTGCCTTCACCATTGAGCGTGGCCGCGCCTTCGTTGATGGTTTCAACGAGAACGCGATAGGGATGCTCAGCGCCCTGCAAGAGAAAAACGCGCTCCCCCTGCGGCAGCTTAACCACAACAGCGTCAACCTCACCCCGGCGGATGGCCGTAAGAATCTGCTCGAGTTCCGCAACACGCCGGCGCAGCGCCGCGTCTTCCTTTCTTCGCGGGACTCTTTCTCGTTGAGGACGCTGGAAATGGTTAGTTGGCTTTTTCATTGTGAATGCCGAGTCCGGCTAACAATTGCTCCTGGTCTGAAAGATTGCCGATTAGCCTTCGAATTGGAGCGGGACGCGCTTTCACGAGCGTCGGCGTAGCAACAATTTGGGCCGCTCTGGCCAATTCAGGCTGCTGGCAGATATCGATAACCTGAATATCATACTGCCCATCCAGGTGGCTCTGGCAAGCATGCAGCAGATTTCGCACAGAAGCGGACGATAAACTGCTCTGGCCGGTAATGTACAGCCTGAGAACATAGGCCTTCGGGCGCGCTTCCTTTGACTGGGGAGTCTTTGTCTTGCGCCGAGTTTTGCTCTGTTTAGCCACGGGCGGCCTCGGCTTTCCCGCCGCCCGCTCTCTCGACGTCCGATATATCCAAGCCGACCAAAACGCGGTCTGTATTCGAAAGATCACCAATGATTTTTCGCACGGGCACCGGCAATTTCTTGACCAGCGTCGGAATCGCCAGAATTTGATCGCCCTGCGCGAGCTGCGGATTTTTAACCAAGTCGATCACTTCGATCCGGTATCTGCCCTTGAGGTGCTCGTCGCAGATTTTCTTGAGGTTCGACATTGCCGCCAGGGATTTCGGCGTCTGTCCGGCCACGTACAGCCGCAGCTTGATGACCTCGAGCGAGCCGTTGCCATTCTTCTTGCCTGTTACGCTGCTCATCGTGAACCTCCCGCCGCCTTCGCTTTCCGTCCATTACTGGTGTTGACCCCACGGCTCTTCGACATGGCCTCTTCATCGGTCACCAGAACGCGCTCGCGCAGCTGCGCCTGGTCAATCAGGCGCTGCATTTGATGCTCTTTCGAAACGAATTCCGCTTGCAATGCAGTAATCTGCGCCTGCAAGGCCTGACGCTGGCGGTCCAGTTCCATCCTTTGACTTTCGATCTCCTGCTCGCGAAGCAACATGTCAGCTCTTTCCTTGGCCTGTTGCGCCAACCGCGAAGAGCCGGTAAGCACTCCGCCGGCGCCTATATAGGCGGGAATCAGCCGGATTCCACTCTTGCCCATAACGAACTCACGAAGCTGATTGGAGTGGGCCATCCCGCGGGATTTCACTAGGTAGACAGCGCGGTTGCGCTCGCCGCTCAGCTCGATATCGCGCATCAGCACCCACGTATCAATCAAGGACGAAATCGCGAGATTTGTGTGCTCGAGCGACTCTCCCGAGGCCGTCAGCGATGTGAAGAGCGCGGTGATTTTTCTCATTTTCAGGAAATCCAGCAAACGCGTCAGCATCGCATAGACGTCTTTTTCTGTGCTGCCGCTGATCAGATTTGTGACCGGGTCGACGATGATGGCTTTTGGCTGAAACTGCTCGACCAGCTTGTGAATTCGCAGTAAGTGCATCTCCATGCCGTACTGCGAAGGCCGCCACGCCTTGTGCACGAGCAATCCTTTTTTGATCCAGGGATTGAGTTCGAATCCGACGGAGCGCATGTTCCGCGAAAGCTGCCCGAACGATTCTTCGAACGCGACGTAAAGGCACTTCTCGCCGCGCCGGCAAGTCGCATCGGCGAAGCTGGTGGCCAGCGTCGTTTTTCCCGTGCCGGCTGTGCCGCTGATCAAAATACTGGATCCGCGGAAGTAGCCCTCACCTTCGAGCATGTCGTCAAGGTCGGCGATTCCGCTGCTGACGCGCTCGGTGGACGCGGCGTGCTGCAATTCAAGTGAGGTGATGGGCAACACGGACATGCCGTGCTCGTCAATCAGGAAGGGATATTCGTCCGAACCGTGGCTTGTGCCGCGGTATTTCACGATGCGCATGCGCCGCGTGGAAGTCTGTTCGCTGATGCGGTGATCCAGCAAAATCACACAATCGGAAACATACTCCTCAAGTCCGTGACGCGTGAGCGTGCCCTCACCTCGTTCTGCTGTCACGACCGTTGTCATGCCGCGGTCTTTGAGCCACCGGAAGAGCCTGCGAATTTCCGCGCGCAAAACGCCCATGTTTTTGAATCCTGAAAAAAGCGCCTCGACCGTGTCCAGCAGGACGCGCTTCGCGCCTACCGTTTCGATGGCATTTTGCAAACGGACAAACAGACCCTCGAGATCGTAGTCGCCGGCTTCCTCGATTTCACTTGGCTCGATGTAGACATATTCGAAGAAGAGCTTTTTGCGCTCGACGAGCCCGTTCAAGTCGAATCCGAGCGAGGCCACGTTGCGGGCCATCTCCTGCGGCGTTTCTTCAAACGCGAGCAGGACGCCCGGCTCATTGAACTCCGTGGCGCCACGCACCAGGAATTCAATGCCGAGCATGGTCTTGCCGCAGCCCGGGCCGCCGCAAACGATGGTCGTCCGGCCCTTCGGCAGGCCGCCGCCGCTGATTTCGTCGAGCCCCATAATTCCTGAGGGAGACTTCTCCAATGCAGAGAGAAACTGACTACCATTATTTGTACGCTGGGGCATGCTGCTCCTATAGGGGCCAGGGAGGAGTGAAGGGCGGGGAAGCCGTGACGCCTGGCACAGAGGCAGAGATATTAGCTGAAAACACGTGGAGGGGCAAGCTGAACCCTGATTGATTCGGGGGTTTACCTGACCCTGAAGACTTGAATCGCGTCCTTCCTTGTCGCGTTTCAGCAGAGTTTAAGACTTCTTCTTTCGAGGAACCTTCGCGCCTTTCTTCCGCGCTTCTGAGAGACCGATGGCGATTGCCTGCTTGCGGCTTTTCACCTTGCCGCCCTTCCCGCCCTTGCCAGATTTCAATGTCCCGCGTTTTCTGCGGTGCATCGCGCTCTTCACGCGTTTCTGCGCGGCCTTTCCATACTTGGGCATTTGATCCTCCTATGCAAAAAATGAAGCCGGGCTGCCGTCACTTTAGACTTCACCGGCAGCGGCTCGGTGACGCGCAGCGGCGATTTTCATTCACGAGCGAACGCGAAGGCACAGGCGGCGAATGTGACATCGTTCGGACGGCGGGCATCAGCAAAACAGGAGTTGACGCTTGTTCGGCATTTCCGCGATGCCAACTGTAGTCACATGGCAAGCAATCGCCATTCGATTGCTTCTAACTGTTCTTTGCGCCGGCGCGATCGGCTTTAACCGCGACGAACGCGGGCATTCAGCAGGTCTCCGTACAAATCTCCTGGTCGCGCTCGCAGCGTGCGTCGCCATGATTCAGGCGAACCTGCTAATCAATTCGGCGGGAAAGCTAAGCGATTCTTTCGTCGTGATGGACATTATGCGGCTTCCGCTCGGAATACTTTCAGGCATTGGATTCATCGGCGCGGGCGCAATCATCAAGCGGGGAGAGATGATCGTTGGAGTGACGACCGCGGCCACGCTCTGGTTCGTCACGGTGATGGGACTTTGCTTTGGCGGCGGGCAAAACAGTCTGGGGCTGGCGGCATTCGTGCTTGGTTTAGCGATTTTGACGGGACTAAAAAAGATTGAAAACGAAATGCCTAAGACGCAAAGTGGGACGCTACGAATCAGTGTTTCACCGCAAGGCCCGAACCAAACTCAAATTGAATCGCTGTTAACAGCCGCGGGAATGCGCTTTGCAAACTCCTCGCTGACCTATGAAACTTCGCCGGACGGAATTAGACTCTTCGGGTGGAAAGTCCGGTGGAAGAGCAAGCACGACGAAACGGCGTTGCCATCGGTGATTCAGGAATTGGCCAGAAGACCCGACGTGCGACGACTCGATTTCATGCGGTAAATTGATGCAAATCCTGTGAAGGCAGCCGTTCTCACATCGCCGAAACGAATCTCCGAGCGCCCGCTCGCCATCACGGATGTGCCGCGCCCGCAGGTTGAGGCCGGGCACGTGCTGCTGCGCGTTCGCGCCTGCGGAGTATGCCGCACCGACCTGCACATCGTCGAAGGCGAGTTGCCGTCGCAACGAAAGCAGATCATTCCCGGCCATCAGATTGTTGGAGAAATTGTCGAAGGCATGACCGCTGAATTGCCGGCGGGATTGCGCGTTGGGGTTTCCTGGCTCGGCGGCGTCGACGGAAACTGCCCGTATTGCAGGCGCGGACTTGAAAACCTCTGCGATGTACCAACGTTCACAGGTTACACCGCCGACGGAGGGTACGCGGAGTTCGCCGCCGCCCGCGCCGACTTTGTTTTCCCTTTGCCTGCGGATCTCGACGATGCGCACGCAGCGCCTCTGCTCTGCGCGGGGATCATCGGCTTTCGCAGCCTTCGCGTGGCAGACGTGCAGCCTGGCGAGCGAGTCGGGCTTTTCGGATTTGGTGCTTCCGCACATTTGGCCATCGCCGTTTTGAACGCATGGAAATGCGAGGTCTACGTCTCCACGCGCGGCGAGTCCCACAGGAAACTGGCGGAGTCGCTCGGAGCGAAATGGGTCGGAATCGAAGATGAAAAACCGCCGGTGCAGCTCGATCGGGCAGTAACGTTTGCTCCCAGCGGCGCCGTGGTGATTGCTGCGCTGAGCAGTTTGCGAAAAGGCGGAGTGGTCGCCATCAACGCGATTCATTTGGACCAAATGCCGGCGTTCGATTACGACAAGCTGCTCTGGGGAGAACGACAGATCCGCAGCGTCGCGAATATGACTCGCCAAGACGCCCGCGACTTTCTGGAAATCGCTTCGCAAATCGGCCTGCGGCCCAAGTCGACCGTTTTTCCTCTAGCGAGCGCCAACGAAGCCCTCGCAGCCGTAAAGAGCGATTCGATCGACGGCGCTGCTGTCATCGTACCCTAGCCTTCTGAGCCGACTTTCTTATCCTCCTTTGTCCATCCCGTTCTGGTCTTGTAGTATGTTTTGACACGCAGGGCCCGTAGCTCAACGGTTAGAGCAGCGGACTCATAATCCGTTGGTTCTAGGTTCGAATCCTAGCGGGCCCACCAGAGTTCCAACTTTTCGCGAGTGTGGCGCACAAGCAAGTCTGTCTGCTTAGGGGGACCTATCGCTTCGAGACGGACCTCGCTGCCAGCGCAGCGGAATTCTCCATTGCGCTGGCCCTTCGAGCGACAAGCTCCAAACCGTGTTCGTGCGCTTGCCCGGCGATAGCCGCTAAGTGAGAACGCCCCTCGGCGGGAGCCGTGCGGAGCTCGATTTCGGCGAGACCGAGCCGCGCCTCGCATTCGAGCTCAAAATACCCGAACTGGTGCGCGGTAGAGATCACGCCCTGAAGTTCAGCGCGCGGGCCAGAAAAATCCGGCTTGGGACCATCTGTTGAAGCGCTTCGCGCCGTCTTGACGCGAGCGTCGGCGATAGCGGCAGGCAATCTGAGGTTAGGGTCCCGGCTCGTGCGGCTCGATTCCACGGCGTCAGATGCGAACTTCGCGGCTTCATCGAGTTTTCGTTCCATAAGCAAGGCGCGCGACAAGTCAGCCTCGGCGCTAATCTCGTTCATGGTAGCCTTTTCGGCCTGAAATTCGGTGAGCGACTTTCGAAGTGCAGCCTCCGCATCGGGTAAATTCCCTTCTTCAATAGAAACGTTCGCAAGCGCAGCCTGATTCTCGGCAGCGCTGCCCTGGTCAGCCATCTGCTGGCACAAAGCGAGCGCTTGTTGGTAAGCCTGGCGCGCGCCGGGCAGGTCACCTTTGGCCATTCGAATATCGCCGACAACCGCGGTGGCCCCCGCAATATCCGACATGCTCACGCGGTTGCGGGCCACTGCCAGCCCCTGATCCGCGTAGCTTTGCGCTCCGGCAACATCACCTTCATACAGCCGGATCGCGGCGATGCTATAGAGTTCGTAGGCAGCCTCGCCCTCATTCGCAACTTCGATCTGTTTGCGAGCATTCTCATACTGCTGTTCTGCAACGTGCAGTTGACCGCGCGCCATGGATATGTCCGCAAGATTGCCAAGAGCGACGGCCGCATTGTGCGTATCGCCGCATTCTGTCCAAGTTTGCACGGCCTGCTTGAGCAGTTTTTCGGCTTGATCGATTTGACCCTGATTCTCATAGCTGAGCGCCATATTGTTCAGTACGACGCCTGTTTTTTCGTGTTCGCCCAATTTGCCGAGAAGGGCGAGAGCGCGGTTGTAGAATTCGCGCGCGCCCGATGGGTTTCCTTCCGCGCCACGGCGATCGCCCATCGTGCGCAGAGCATCGGCAGCAAGGAGCGTGTTCCCGGCAGCAATGAAGATGTCATAGGCTTCCTGGCAGTAAGCCTCTGCTCCTTGCGGGTGCGGGCCATAGACCCGCGCGATACATTGCTGAAGCCGAAATCGCGCGTAAAGCAGCTTTTGTCCTTGTGCGGCTGCCTTGGAGACGGCGCTGTCAACTAATGGGTATGCTTCCGGAATGTTCGTATCACTGATGATTTTGGCTTGGGCAAAATCGATCCGCGGATCATCGGAAGCTGGAGGCGGAAGTTGGCGGAGCTGCTTGATGATGGCAAGTGCTTCTTCGCGCCGCCCCACTGCATGCAATGTGCCAGCCAGACTGATGCCGTATTCAACATTGTCGGGATACAGGGAAAAAAGGGTGCGGTACACCGTTGCGACCTTTTCCGGATTCTTCAAACTGCCGTAGTAGGCGGCTTGGACCACGAGCTTGTCGGTTTCAGAAAGACTCCCCGAAAGGTCGAATGCTTTCTTTGCCTCGGCACTAGATTTCTGATCGTAACCGAGCGCTCCCCACGCACGAGACAGCGCGAGGTGCAGAAGCGGAAAATCAGGAGCAATCTGTTCAGCTTGTACGAATAGGTCCTTTGCCGTGGCAACATCTTCAGTGTTCAACTTCTCCAAGCCCAAGGAATAAAGCCGATCCGCATCCTGGTCGGATGGCAAAGACGAAAGCACACCAACTTCCTCTGATTCCGTAACGACCGGCAGACCCAAACGTTCACGCAGCGCCACGCCTACTTTTGCGACCAGGCCAAAAAATTGCTTTTCCGCGCCGGTCTCCTCACCCTCGTATAGAATCTCCCCCGATTGCGCGTTTTGAAGCCGGTAGTCGATACGGATATTTTCGGTTTGTGACTCCCCGATTGTTGTATACGAACCGATTACAAGCATGTCGCCTTCGAGCGCCTTGCCAATTCGCGACGCCGTCGCTTGACTCAACGAATCCGTTTCGGACCATGGAGAGGCCAATCGAAATTGCGTTACGTCTTCTCCGGAAACAACGCGCAGCTTGTCTCCGGCGCCCAGCTCCGTGCGAAGCATTTCTGTCAGGGCCGTGGATAACCAGCTGTCGTCATTTCTTCCTGAGGCATTGTGAAATCCCAGGACAGCGACGGATTGGCGCTGCGTGACAGGGACGATCGCGGCGTGAGTTGCCGGTTCAAAACGACGTATCTCTAACTTGCGAGTCGCGATGATGCCTGCGATAGATGCCGCAACGACAAAAGCGCCGACGGCAGCGACTCGGAATGGAGTTCGCGAACGCACTGCCGCGCCGCCTGCATTCGATGGCGCCACAATCACTTCTGGCGCCGCTGCCGCAGCGGCACGTCTGATCGCATTAGGTTGGACAACGTTAGTTGACGACTCGGCAGCTTCCTTCGCGACCGCTACTACGGGAGCGATGAACCGGTAGCCCCTCTTCGGGACGGTTTCGACGAACCGCGGGTTATCCGCATCGTCATCAAGCGACGCACGCAGTCGCTTTAGTGCAGCGTTGAGGCTCCCTTCAAAATCGACGTATGTGCCCGTGGGCCACAGCCTTTGGCGAAGATCATCGCGTGTGACGATTTGCCCTGCGTGTTCGAGCAATGTGGTGAGAATCCGGAACGGCTGATCCTGCAAGCGAATACGGATGCCCTTGCGGGTGAGAGTGGCGTTCTCCACATCCGCTTCAAAAACACCGAAGCGAAACAGCTTTGGAGAGCTGGAAAAGTCGTCCACGGAGCCGGCCTTGTATGTTTGGCGGAGTATAACACAGACCTTCTTAGCGAAGTCGACCGGTCATACGGCCAGTTAAACCTCCATCGTTCAATCACTTAATAAGTCATAAACTGGCCGCCTGCTCGTCCTTTGACGGCGCGGCAGGAGTCCGCTATTTCTCGCGTTGCGGCAGCAAGAGCTTTAAGGAGGCGCAAGCGATGAGAAAGACAGCGAGTCACGGCATTGCGAAATCCATTCGCCAAACGATCTTACTGGTTGTGTGCAGCGTTTTTCTAGGGAGCGCGGCGTACGCGCAAAACGGCGGCAGCGGAAACACCAGCTCATGCACGGTGACGGGTCTCCGTCTGACAATTTCGACGGCCGACGACGACCTGCGCGGCGGCAAAGATAATCTGAACATTATTGTTTATTTTTCTGGTGGCGCGTACCAACTGGCTCCCAACGTCAATCACGGTCAGAACTGGCCGAACAACAGCACCAACACAATCGCGATCAATCTGAACCGGCCGGTACCTCCCAACGAAATTCTCGGACTCAGACTGATTCACATACCAGACGGCGGCTTCAACCTCAACGTCAGCCCGGAACTGGCCACCCTAGCCGCGCCCTTTGTCATCGCAGAAGCGTTTCAATCGCCGGACAACTGGAACATGGGCGATATCGAGATTGCGGCCATTGGGAACGGCTTTGGCGCAACAATTGGCCACCACGGCTTCCACCGTTTCACCGGCAGCGATCCAGCGCTTTCAATTTCAGTCCAAGCGCCAGCCAATATCTGCCCGGCCAGGCCTAATGAAGGCATAGGAGTTTTGAATCCGGGCAGCTCTGGACTGCATTCCGTCACCGGCGCCGGTTCAAAATACGGCGAGCTGACAAATCAGGATGTGGTGCGGATGGCCAAAGCTGGCGTTCCGGATTCCGCAATCATCGCTTCGATTCGGAGCAGTCAACCAAAATTTGATCTTTCACCGGGCGCGCTTATTGCGCTGAAACACGAAGGAGTAAGTCCGAACATTCAAGAAGTGATGCGCGAACGCTCACTTAATGGTGGAAACCAACCGGCAGGAGCCGCTACTGGGATGCTGAACGGAGGAAGCAAAGCGGACGAGTTGAGTCCGCAGCCATATCCACCGAAGGCAAGAACGAATACATCGCTCAAAGGCGCAACACCGAAATGGGCAACCGTCAAGCCCGGCCTCAAACTGGGTCCGCCAAAAACGGGAAGCAAGATCGTCAATTCACGAGCAACGCAGCTGAGCATGCCGATTCTTTCGGCCCTGCAGACGCAACGTCAGGCCGCAAACACCGAAGCCACCACCATGAAGACGGTTTCTGTGCAGTCACAGGCTCAGCCAGGCGTTGTCGGTCCATCGCAGCCAACGACTCTGAATGGCGGAGCTAGAACGCTACTACCCGCGATGCAATCGCCAGCTAGAACCGCCGTTAGTGGAGGCAGCGCTCCGAGCTCCACTCAAATACAGACCAAAGCGGCCGCTCCTTCAACTCTTGCGGTTCAAAAAAATCCATCCGTCGGGGCTGTCGGCCCAAGCCAAACCATGAGCGCATCTGGCAGCCCCTCTCTTACCGGAGCCGCTTCCGCTACCGGAACGCTCTTGCCGCAAACGTCGAGTCTGAATCAGCCGGCGAATGGCAATGGTTCAGGGGCTAGCTCCAGCAATGGCGGCACGCTTTCTTCTATCTCACATCTGAACCCTGCGGTGTACGGGAACGGCATCGTGCTTGCGTGCTCAACCGACCCGACGATGAGAATCATGAACGTGAGCGGCTCTTCATCTCCCGGGACCTTCACGCCCATCGATCAATACAACTTCTATACGATCACGGGCTGCTCCTTCGGCAATACCGGGCCGAACGCTAAAGTTTACATATACAAAGGCAGTTCGTTCCACGAAGAGTTCCAGATTCAAGAATGGCATGACAACTGGATCAAGCTGAATCTGGACCCGACGCTGAGCGGTGTGCTAGATCAGGATAGCCTCACGCTCGTCGTGCAACGCGCGGACGGGATGCAAGCGAGCAAAGGTGGCTTCAGTTTTTATGCCGCTCGCTCGAGAGTACAACTCGCCTCCATTCCAAACTCCGATTTCAGCCTGTATCGATTCAGTCTGTATAACACGTCCGACTGGCAGGATTTGTACACCTCACCAGCATCGCAAACGGATGGCTGGGGCTTTGGCGGAATGACGGCTGAAGTGCTGTGGGGCGATCCGGACCTTACTTATGCCACTAACGGCAAATTCTTAACAAGCGCAAACACGCCGCCGAGCGGTACGGACATCTATGACTTCAGCCATCTGCAACCAGGGTTCGCACCAACCGACGCGTCAATCAGCTGGCAAAACGGCGACTGCAGTCCAGTCGGAGGAACATTGTTCACCAACGGGAATTTCAGCGGCCAGTTTAATGGCTCCCAACTCTGGATTACCTGGCAAGGACAAAACTGCAAGAACGTCGATTGTGGCACAGGAGGCTTCGGTTCCATAGACTGCTTCGGCAACATCATCCCCCTTACAAACTACGCCATAGACGTTTGGGTAGACGGCCCGAGAGGTGTGGACCCATGGACCGGATTACCCACCAGACCGTAGGGGATTGTTGAACTATGACGACCGGCTCTCGTCTGAGCTTACGCAAAGGTAAGGAGGCCAAGAATGCTCGCGCACAAATCAAAGTGGATCGCCGTGATCCTGACGCTGTTCATCCTCGTTCCAGCGTTTGGAGCGCAGCAGGCCCAGAAGCCGCTGACGAACGCCGATGTTGTGGCCATGCTGACGCAAGGGGAGCAAGAGCAAGCCATTCTCAACAAGGTCCGAACCAGAACGTCTGCGTTTGATGTTTCAAAGCAAGCCAGAGCAGAGTTCGACAAGAGATGTGCTGCGATTAAGCACCCCGGCGTGACTGCCAGCGCTTGGGCGACAGAAATCAAGCACATCTGGGACACGATGGTGAGTGTCGTGATTTGCCTAGAAACAAATGGACGCGGCGGAGAAGGTGCCTGCGATTCGATTCCGCGACCGATCAACTAGTTGGGTGTCAGCGGTGACGAAAGTTCGTGAAACAAGATGGACCCAGGAGCAGACACAATGACTCGACCGATCTTCAAAGCAATGGGAACACTCACGGCAATTGGAATGATCGCTTGTTCATTGATTGCACAGCAAGCGCAGAAGCCGCTGACGGATGCTGACGTTGTCCAGATGGTGAAGGCCGGGCTCGGTGAGTCTGTCGTGGTTGCGACGATCAAAGCAAACCCGGGGAACTACGATATGTCCCCGGATCAATTGATCGCGCTTAAAAAAGCGGGCGTCACACAGGCCGAAATGGACGCCATCGTGGCTGTAACAAACGGTGGAGCCGCAGCTGCAACACCAGCCAACGCGGGCGCCGGCACAGGCAACACAGCTGCGGCCGCGGGAGTATCAGCCCCTCCTGCGCGGGCGTCGAGGATGCCGTCGGTTGCGTTGATGCAGGATGGAAATTCGCAACAGATGCCACTCGAAAAAACACAACTTGCACAGACGAAGACGAAACCGACATCCATGACCGCACTGGCGGGCGATTCGGTGGTTACTGAGGCAATCCAAGCCGGTGTCGGAACGGCAGCATACGGCGCGGCTTCGCATATAAATTCCGGAGTGGGAAGCACGACCGTGCAACAAGCGGGGAGCATTTTTTCCGGTGTGCTGTCGAAACGCAAGCCGACCGTGACCTACGTGTGGGGCGTGCCCGGGCCGGCGTCCGCAACCGCTGTCCAAACGACAATGCCGAAGTTTGCTGTGAATTTCGCGAATACGCCGGGAATAAATCCAGACGAATTTGCTCCGATGATCGTGAAGCTGACTCCAGCCCAGAATACGTGCCGGCTGGTAGGCGCGACGCAAGGCAAAGAAGACGCACAATCTCATAACGCAGCGGACTGGGAGGTTTATTCCTCATTTGTGGAAGACCAGGTGGCGGTCACGCTGCAAAAAACGAAACCAGGCGAATACGAAATGTCGCCCCAGGCGGCGCTTCTGCCCGGCGAATACGCGGTAGTTTTGCGGCCGCTCTCGAAGACGAAGAAATTCTCGGGCGGCGATGTCTCCCGCGCGCAGGGAGACGGCCTCATGTTTGACTCGGTATGGTCGTTCCAAGTATCGGACAACGCACAGTAGGCAGTCTGAGGCAAAGAATGCACACGCTAAACAGCTTTGCCACGGTTCACGCAAGGGCGATGTTGCGAATACCTGTCGTAAGTCTTCTCTTCGTGACAGTAATTCTCGCGATTAGCGCTCCGCTCACTACGGCGGCGACCGTGGAACTGAAGCCCGGCAAGTACGCCTTCACGGTCACTTATGAAGTGCAGGATCAGCGGCAGAACGAATCCAGAACCGGCGCACGGTGCATCGTGACGGCAGACTTGGACAATCCAGAAAAAATCTTCAACGACCGGCTGCTTGCCAGCGACAAGTCAGAGGAATCCTGCACCGTGAGCGGACTGCAGAGCGGTGGCGGCAGAATCTCTTACGACGCTGATTGTCAGAACCGCCTGGTCCACGTTGAAGGAACCATTGCCAACACTGAATTTTCTGTGGTTCGGGAAGTCAAGCCAAAGGCCAGCCACGGAGTCTCGTTGAAGCTGACGCTCATGGGCAAACGGACAGGCGATTGCGATAAGTGAAATGCACGCGCGCCGGTTTGCGCCTTGCTGAACGAGAGTTTCGACGCCGGGTCATCGGTGAAGCAGTGAAAGAGCAAGAGTAAAGGAGAATTCTTATGGCATTCTGCGCAAAATGTGGCGCTGCACTCGCGGACGACAATGCTTTCTGCGGCTCGTGCGGCCAGCGCACGGCGGGTTCCAGTTCCGTTTCCGTAGCGCAGGCGGCGCCTTCGGGCGCGGCTGCGAGCAGTGCTCCAGGACTGACGACAAACATGGCCGCGGCTCTCACTTATGTCCTCGGAGCCATCACGGCAGTTCTTTTCCTCGTGCTGGAGCCATACAAAAATGATCGCTTCATTCGCTTCCACGCTATGCAATCGCTTTTCTTTAGCATCGCGTGCCTCATTTTCGCAATTGTTTGGAGCATTCTCTGGGGAATTCTGACCAGTGTCGCTGGCTTCTGGATTCTCTCGATTGATGTCCCGCTCACTTGGTTGATTTGGCTGGGTGTTTTCTGTTTCTGGCTCTTCTTAATGTTCCAGGCGTACAGCCAGCGCGAATACAAGATTCCTTACATCGGGGCGATAGCGGCGAAGCAGGTGCACTGAAATCAGTGGTCGTTCGAATTGACTCTTGGAGAGTTTAGGAGATACATATGCGCATAAAATGGACAATCGCGGTGATTGCGGCGGCTCTCTTCGCTTCTGAAATATTCAGCACGCGCGCAGCGTACGCGGCGCCGCCGGGTGATGCTTGCGCACTGCTCACGTCTGCACAAGTGAGCGCGGTACTAGGTGTGTCCGTCGGTGCCGGTGAAAAGATACTGCCGAACAACACGGCAGTGTGCGGGTGGGAAGTGCCAGGCCAAAAAGGTATGGATCGGAAGAGAGTTGTACTGAACATCTATACGCAAATCGGCAGCATGACTCCCATCCAGCGCTTCAATGCAGCCAAGACGCCGATGCAGGGCATTACGAAGGCGCCGGCGAGCGGCGTAGGTGACGACGCCATTTTTGCCACAACTCCGGGGTTCGGTACGGGCCTGATTTTTAGGAAAGGGAACGCAGCGTTTGACCTCCGGGTCTACGGCTTTCCACTCGATCAAATCGAGGCCAAGGAGAAAACGCTGGCTTTGGACGTTCTCGCGAAATTGTGAATCCACAGTTGACTAGCAAGTGTATGAGGAGGAGAAGATGAGTTCGAAATTCAGACTGGTAGTCGTCCTTACAAGCCTCGTTATTTTCGGGGCAAGCACCGCACGCACAACATCCGCAGCGCCGCCGACGGGCGGATGCTCGATGCTTACTCCGGCTCAGATCGAAAAAGTGCTGGGCCAGCCGTTCGGCGTACCGACGGAAACGAAAGCTCCTCCAGCCTACGCGGGCCAGCCGTGGGGTTCGCACTGCGAGTACAGCTCACAGAAAACGAACCGTGCCCATGTCATCTTTATCGTGTATGTAGACGCATCTCCCTCTGATGCGAAACAGACGTTCGCAAAACTATCCGCTTGGTATTCCCCTAACTCGAAAGCATCGGTAGGCGACGAAGCGTATCTCGACCGGCAGCACGCGATTCACGTGCTGAAAGGCAAAGTCCGCTACTTCGTATCCATTAGCCCGGACAACGAAAAGCAAACAATCGGCCTGGCAACCGCGATTGCCGTGCGCATTTGAATTTCAGTGGGAAGTGGGATTTCTACTCAAAGACAATTAGGGAGGATGGAATGAGAAAAGCAATTGCAGTGGCTGTGATTTGTTTGGGTGCTTCTTTGGCCTTTGCGGCGACAGGCAGCTTGCAGCCGCTGAAGGTGAAAACTGGCCAGTGGCAAATGACGCAAACGGTTACGTGGACTGGGCTTCCGCCGCAGTACGCTGCGGCTTTGACGAACGGAGTGCCTACGCACTACAAATCGTGCGTAAAGCAGTCAGACCTGCTGAAAAATCCGTGGGCCAATGGTTCTGGCGCAGACAATAAATGCTCTTGGACTGTCCTGAATTCCACAGGGACGGACATGGAAATTCAAGGGACATGCCCTCCGAGCAACAGTAACCCGATGACCATGCAAATGCACGGAAAGATCAAAGCCATCGATTCTGAAAACGGTAAAGGATGGGTAGACGCTACTTTGTCCGGCAACGGCATGACCGCCAAAGGCCATGCTACATACACCGGCAAATGGATTGGCGCCACCTGCTCCGCTGACGTGAACAACTGAGAGCGCCTCGGTCGGTGGCCGTCGCAGTCGTCAGTTTGAGTCGGGACATCTTGTTTAATGCTTCAAGGTGTCCCGCTCAGATTTTAGATGAGAGGAAATTCGCATGAACGCGTCTGCGCCTCCTTGGCCGCGTCTGCTCGTTTTTCTCGTTGCCGGTTCGCTGCTGCAAGTCGTTCTTGCATGCAACCGGTCCTCGGCAGGAGGAGCGCAGTTGACTTCCGCGAGTGCGTCGCCAGCGCGTGTCCGCGACCCTGGCATCAGTCTTCAATGTGTGGCCGACCAGATCAACAAAGCGCCCGCGCCATTTCACTGGTCTTACAAGAAAAGCGTTCCGCCCTTTACCGACGCCGACTGGGAAGCAAACGTCGCGCCCGATTCAATCGATGGCACACTCGTTGACACAACTGGATCGCACGCCATTCACGGAGTCCGCACCAACACATCTGGTTGGAATACGGCGGTGCTCGTCCTTACCGGCTCGCTTCCCGCCAGCACTTTCACACTCGTGCAGAATTCCTCGGCCACGAAGCGGGCCGGCGCTGAGAACCTCAACGGTCTGCAAACTCTCAAATACTCGATCGACACCACGAACGACACAGCGGCGGACGCGTCTCTGATTCGAAGCGTGCTGGGTGCGAATGGATTCATCAAGGGAACAGCGTGGGTGACACAGACCGGATGCCCCGTCAGGTTCACGCTGGATGTGGAGCAGGACAACAAAGACGGAACCGTGCAGAAGGAACATTACGAGGCAAACATGACGACGAACTAAGCGTTTCGGATGCGCCCTACAAATGGAAGTTCCGCCTCTGATAATTCGCGTTGCTAGAAATCCAGGTGGAAACGGACACCCGGTACCAGAACAGGTCCGCGATCTCGGTTGTAGCCAGGATTATTGATGTGCTGCAGATCGAACGACGCGAAGACTCCGCGCCAAAGATGCGCGTTGTAATAGCCCTCGAAGATCTTTTCCTGTCCGTAGTTGAGCGCACCGTCTCCCAACAAAAATCCGATTCCTCCGAGAGCAAGATATTCCCGGTGGTCGGCCGAAATGCCGTTGAGAGAAAATGCCGCGCCGACGCGGTCGTTCTTGCGATTCCAGGCATCGCCGCGATAATCGGCCCCGAGTTCCAGCGTGTGATCCACTTCGGTGTAAGCAAAGGACTCGTTGTGACCGTCATTCCATCCCCACCGGCCGAACGCACGAACGTGATCGGTTAGATCCTGCTCGAAATTGAGCCCAGCGCCGTATTTGTGGCGGGCCTGGCGTCGCGTGGCCACAATGTCGGGCCTCGCCGTTTCCCCGTCGAGAAACTCGCTAATCGCCTCGCTGTAATTCCCCATGTCTGCGTGATTAAGGTACGTGAGCACGCGAATTGCGCCGTCGCGGTGATGCAGGAAACCGCCGTTGTAGTCGACCTCGAAATTTTCCGAACGCGCACGCGCAAGATCGGCGTCGAGTTGAATGCCGTTCGCGACTTTCGGCATCAGCGCCTCGACAAATCGCGCCGTCCAGCGGCCGTCGTCGTATTCCAGCATCGCGCCGTCGGTGTAACCGCGAGTGTTGGCGGCGTAGTCGTATGCACCATTGTCGTCCACGGTCCAGTTCAAAAATTGCAGGTGAGAATCGCTGCCGGGGCCGTTGGCATCCAGAAAATCCGGCATCGTAAATTTGCCCACCCAAAATTCCAACCGGCGCTCGGGCAGCGAAGTCGCAAGATTCAACCAGGATCGCTCGGCCGGCTCACGTTTCGAAGAGAGCGGAATGATCTGCCGGAACAGCAGTCGAGCGAGATACGGCGCGTGCGACAGCGGCACCCCCGCAGCCGTGCGAACCACGTCCAAGTTCGTATATCCAGCCAGGCCGAGCGCGTTGCCGATTCCTGTTCCGGTTGAGTCCTCTATATCCAGAAAAACTTCCGTTGTGTCGCTCACTTTGTAGCCTGTGTATAGCGTGAGCACGTGCGACGTAGCGCTCTGCGCGGGCGCGGAAAGGCTGTTCGGGCCGGTGTAATCCGAAGGGAATGACGGATGCCACTGCAGGATGATGTTCGCTTGACCCGAGATCCAGAACCGGCTCGAGTCTGAATGGGGGAAAACGGTCGTGCTTGTGGCTTCAGAATCTGACAAGTTATCGGAGGTAGATTGCGACGTCGTGGTCGGCTGGCTTTGCGCGTACGCGCACTGAAACGCCGCTGCGACGAAGGCCACAGCCAGAAGCAGTCTCAAATAGACAGTTCCGCAGCGCACAACGCACGTCCCTTACATCAATCGCTAATGGAGGATCGAATTCCACACGCGGAGAGTAAACGAAACGCTCCGAATAAAGCCACAAAAAAACGCCTATTGCAGCAAATATTTGTGCAATTCTGACGAAAGTCTTTACGGCAACCTGTCACTTGAGCCGGTTTAGGATTGCCTGCGAACGTCCCACGAGCGTGATCTTCGAATCATCTTGAATGTCGAACACGATCACATCATTTTTTCCTTTTTTGAGCCATATACCCGGCACATACAACGTTTGCTGCGGCCCAATGTTCCAAAACCGTCCGAGATTATAGCCATTAATCCACACTGCGCCGATGCCCAACGCGCTCACATCAAGGAATGTGTCGCCCGTTTGGTTCAAATGGAATGTACCCCGGTAAAAGGCTGGTGCCGCAGCAACGCTCGTCGAAAAATCTAGAGAGTCCGGATCATTCATCGGAAGCGGATAGATTTTCCAGCCGTGCAACTCGTGTCCATCAAGCATCACAGACTGAGTTATTCCTTTGCGGTCCTCGCGGAGTTGTGGCCCAAAGTTTATTCGGCCAAGATTCTCGACCAAAATGTCCAAAGCATTGGTGCCCGCCGGAAGATCGACGGAAATGCTGCTTTGATTGAGCCGCCTGTCGAGCGTTCCAACCTGACGACCATCCAAGAAAACCGTCGCGTAGTCGCGCACTTCGTTGACGACGA
>DATFQU010000141.1:0-9627 GCA_035264005.1 Candidatus Acidiferrales bacterium | reverse complement strand
CTCATCGAAACATTCGCCAATTTACTCCACACCAATCCCGGTTTTGACCCGCATCCGATCCTTGCCCTCCAAACTTGGACAACGGGTCAGAAATTCGCTCCTTTGCCTCCAAAGGCCACGATTGCGCAGGAAAATTCCAGGTCGGCCGAGATATCGCGTTTCTATGAGGGCATTCTGAGCAAAGTGCAGTCGGTTCCCGGAGTGCAAAGCGCCGCCGTTGTCGGCGCCGGCTTGCCGCTTGACTTCGGCGGCAATGAATTCGTCTGGCTCGCATCCGAAGGTGAATCGCAAGGCATTTCCGCCGATTTTCGCTCGGTCACTCCGTATTATTTTCGCACTCTCGGAATCCCTCTCCTGCAAGGTCGCCTATTTTCGGATGCGGACTCTTCGGATGCCTCAAAGGTAGCGATCATTAACCAGGAGTTCGTGCGCGAGAAATTTCCGCATACCAATCCCATCGGTCAGAACTTGAGCCAGGGTGGAAACGAAGCGCTCCGAATCGTTGGCGTCGTCGGAGACGTCAAAACAGACATCGGCCAGCCCGCGCCGGCCACATTTTTTATTCCCGTGGCGCAAGATGCAGGCAATATTCAGAGATTTCAAGCGTGGTTTCCGGTTTCCATCATCGTCCGCACCGCTCAGCCGCCTCTTACTCTCAGCCACGCTGTCGAAACCGCCGTCCACGACGCCGATCCTGATTTGCCGGTTGGCCATACCCAGTCCATGGAACAGATCCTTTCCACATCTCTCGCCTTTCAAGAATTCTCCATGGTCTTGATGAGCATCTTCGCCGGCTTGGCGCTGATTCTTGCCGCGATCGGAATCTATGGCTCGATGTCCTACTCCATTGCCCAGCGAACACACGAAATCGGTATTCGCATGGCCTTGGGTGCGCGCCCGGGCGACGTTCTCCGCATGGTCGTGCGCCAGGGCATGACGCTCGCAGCCATTGGTCTTGCCCTCGGCATTGCCGGCGCGATCGCCACCACTCGTCTGCTCGCATCCCAACTCTACGGAGTGAAGCCAACGGACCCGGCGGTGCTGACCGGCGTTTTCTTCCTGCTCGGTGTGGTCGCGTTTCTCGCGTGCTACATTCCTGCGCGCCGCGCCGCGCGAGTCGACCCGCTAATCGCTTTGCGGTACGAATGATAGAGACAAAAAATCTTGCAGCAATCATAAGGGGCTAGTTCTCAATGACCGGAAACAATTCTTACCGCTGGCGCATTCTCGTAGCCGACGATCAGCCCGATGTCCGCGAAGCTCTTCGCCTACTTTTGAAAGGCGAAGGCTTCGACATCGACGCCGTCGCGTCGCCCGCCGCCTTGCTCGCCGCGCTCGACACGAAAGAATTCGACGCCATTCTCATGGACCTCAACTACGCCCGCGACACCACGTCCGGTCAGGAAGGCCTCGACCTTCTCACTGAGATTCGCACCCGCGATGGCAGCCTGCCCGTCATCGTTATGACCGCGTGGGGAAGCTTGAATCTCGCCGTCGAAGCCATGCGCCGCGGCGCCAAGGACTTCATTCAAAAGCCCTGGGAGAACGCGCGCCTTCTCGCCATTCTTCGCACGCAAATCGAACTCGCGCATGCGATTCGCCAGAGCGTCCGCCTCGAAGCGGAAAATCGCCTCCTTCGCGCTGACGGCCGTCCGATGCTGATCGCCGAATCCGCTGCCATGCGCCCCGTGATGGACTTGATTGCCCGCGTGGGCCCTTCCGACGCGAACGTCCTCATCACCGGCGAGCACGGCACCGGCAAAGAAGTCATCGCCAGAACCCTGCAGGCCCTTTCCCCTCGCGCCGGAAAACCCTTCGTCATCGTCAATGCTGGCGGACTTCCCGAGGGCGTCTTCGAGAGCGAACTCTTCGGCCATGTGAAGGGCGCGTTCACCGACGCCAAGACCGACCGCGTTGGCCGCTTCGAACTCGCCGAAGGCGGCACGCTTTTCCTCGACGAAATCGCCAACGTGCCCATGAATTTGCAAGCTAAACTTTTGCGCGCGCTCGAAACCGGCGAACTCGAACGCGTCGGCTCCTCCACCACGCGTCGCGTCGACGTGCGCATTCTCTCCGCAACCAACGCTATCATTCATACCGAAGTCGAAGCGGGGCGCTTCCGCGAAGATCTGCTCTTCCGTCTCAACACCATCGAAATCCATCTCCCCCCATTGCGCGAACGCAAAGAAGACGTTCCGCTTCTCGCGCTCCACTTCCTCCGCCAGTCCGCTCAGCGTTATCGCAAGAATCTCACTGGCTTCGAAGCCACCGCTCTGAAGCTCCTGCTCGATCATCCCTGGCCCGGCAACGTTCGCGAATTGGATCACTCCATCGAGCGCGCGGTCCTGCTCGCAGAAGGGCCGGAAGTGCGCGCCAGCGATCTAGGCTTGCGGCCCGTTCGTGAGGGAAATTTGCGAATCGAAGATATGAGTTTGGAAGACGTCGAGCGCGCACTGATCCAAAAAGCCATGGGCCGTTACGGTGGCAACGTTAGCCACGCGAGCAAGACTCTTGGACTTAGCCGCAGCGCACTTTACAGGCGGTTGCAAAAATACGGGCTGTGAAGCCTCTCGCCTACGAACGCCGCATCCTCATCCGCGCCCTGCTCGCGGGGCTGCTCGGATCCGCCACCGCGCTGATTCTTCTCTGGACCGGTCAGCACGATCCTAAAACCGCCTGGACTCTTACCATCATCATCGTCATCTCCTGGCTCGGCTTCGCATTCAACGCCCAGAACCGCATCACGTTTCCGCTTCGCACTCTCTCCAACATGCTCGCCGCTCTTCACGAAGGCGACTTCTCCATTCGCGCTCGCGGCGCTGAAAACGCCGACGCACTCGGCGAAGTCATGCGCGAAGTCAACGCTCTTGGCGAAACTCTCCGTCGCCAGCGTCTCGGCGCTCTCGAAGCCACCGCCCTTCTTCGTAAAGTCGTCGAGGAAATCGACATTGCCGTTTTTGCCTTCGACTCATCCGACCGCTTGCGCCTTATCAATCGTGCCGGTGAACGGATTTTGAATCGTCCCGCGGAGCGCGCCCTCGGCCGCACGGCTGAAGAACTCGGCGTGCAATTCTGCCTGACTGTGGAGACGCCGCACGTCGCACAAATCGCCTTCCCCGGAAAGATGGGCCGCTGGGAAATTCATCGCGGCAGTTTCCGCGAAGGCGGCAAACCTCATCAGCTCATCCTCATTTCCGATTTGAGCCAGGCTCTTCGCGAAGAGGAGCGTCTCGCTTGGCAACGGCTGATTCGCGTCATCGGCCATGAGCTGAATAATTCTCTCGCTCCCATCAAATCCGTCGCGGAGAGCCTCTCCGGATTGATGGCGCGTTCGCACCGGCCCTCCGATTGGGAAGATGACATGAGCCGTGGCCTTGCCGTCATCGCCAATCGCACCGACGGCCTGGCGCGTTTTATGAACGCCTATGCCCGTCTCGCACGCCTTCCTGCCCCTCAATTTCAGCCTATGCAAGTCGCAACCTGGGTAGAGCGCGCAGCGAGCCTCGATCCGCGCATGCGCATTCCCGTCAAGGCCGGCCCCGACTTGAGCATCCAGGCCGATCCGGATCAACTCGATCAAGTCCTCATTAATCTCGTCAAGAACGCCGTTGATGCAGCCAGCGAAACGGGCGGCGGCGTGTGCGTGGGATGGAATACCATGAATGGTTCCTTGGAAGTTTGGGTCCGCGACGAAGGCCCGGGCATCCCCAGCGCCGCGAACCTCTTCGTCCCTTTCTTCACCACCAAGCCGGGCGGCTCAGGGATTGGCCTCGTGCTCAGCCGTCAAATTGCCGAAGCCCACGGCGGCAGCCTTAGCCTCGAAAACGTTCTATCAGGACATGGCTGCGAGGCCCGCCTTCGACTGCCTCTCGTCAGAAATTAATCGGAATGGATAAACTGAGCCGTGCAATTTCGAACCGAAGGCGTGGTGCTTTCGATGAACGATAAACGTGAAATGCTCCGCCACTTTCTCGCAACGCTGGCGTACCGCGTCAGCAAAGCGCTGCGGGGCGCGCCACCGGATTTCCCGGCTTTTCGCGCGGGAGCGGCAGTTCGCACTCCCCACGAATTGATTTGCCATATGACCAACGTGCTGGGATACGCGAGGACTCATTTCGTTGGCGGTCACTGGCCGTCGAGAATACCATCCGACTTCCAAACGGACGTGAGAGCCTTTCACGAAATGCTGGCGGATCTGAGTGAGCGTCTTCGCGGAGATCAGCCGTTACTCGACACCAGCGAAGAACGACTTCTTCAGGGTCCCTTCTCTGATGCGATGACTCATGCCGGTCAACTCGCAATGCTCCGCCGTTTAGCGGGCTCGCCGATTCGGCCAGAAAAACTTCATCGTCGCGGCGATCCATGCAGACAATGTTGGGTCAGAACAGGCCGAACCAGTCAGTCCCGACAGGGAATGGCCGGAAGCTCCCCGGGCCTGAAGAGAGTCTACTTTGTCGGTTTACTTGCGCACTCCCCAAAATTCCGGTGCGGGTTTCGCCAAAGCTACGCCCACGTGACGGTACGCGTGCTTAGGCCGCTTCGCCAGCGTCACCACGTAACATTCCTGCTCTTCCTTCGTCACACGGTTCATCACCAGGAGCTTCTGCCCGAAGTGCACATCCGCGTCCAGCTTCAGCAGGCCGCCGTTGGCGTTCACTTGCAGCGTGTTCGTCTCTTCGTGGAATGGTTCGTCAGGGGCTGTGTAACCATAAACAAAAACAGGCACATACACGCTCGTCCGAGGGCTGTACCTGCGCTCGCCCGCATCTGCACACACTTTTTCCGCTCGATTGCAATCTGTGTCTTCGACCGGCAAATTCCTGACGGCGCTCACACTGCACCTTGGGAGGGGGGACGTGCCTCTGCGTAAATCGTAACAAGCAGAAAGGTTCGCGGCAAGCGTACCATGGGGCCGTTAGGTTTGGCTTGACCGCCGGATCTTAAAGCCAAACCTAAACAATTGAACAACGCAGCGCTACTTGCTGAAACTCTGTACGGCGGCTGCTTCGTTGTCGTACACGTCGAACACCGTCATCAGCTTCGTAACTTGTAGCACTTCCCTGAATTTCGATCCCAGGTTGCACAGCTTCAGAGTGCCGCCTTGCGAACGAGCGCTGTGGAACGTCGCCACCAGAGTGCCCAGTCCCGCGCTGTCGATGTACGTCACATTCGACATGTTCAGCACAATTTTCTTGTGGTTGCTGGCCAGCAGGCCCTTCACTCGCTCCCGGAAGGAGTTGCTCTCCTCTCCTAGGACGATTCTTCCATCCAGGTCCACCACCGTGACCCCGCTCACTTCTCGATCCGTCATTCTCAACGCCACGTTATTCGCCTCCTGGCAAACTCGATTTCAACTTTCGCGGATTCCGCTCTCTACGTCTTAGTAATAATCCGAACAGGACATATAGTAGCCGCAAGATTTACAGATCAGCTTGCAGCGGTGCTGCTCCAGCGGGCGATAGCACACTGGACAGTATGCCGAAGCATTCGCCGTACGGGAAATCAAATCACCAAAGGAAGCTGGACATGATTCTGATGCAACGCCAGCCGCCGTTTCCCGCGCCTCCGTCCCCATCGGCCCAAAGGTTATAGCACATCCAGACTGCACCGCAAAGCAACCGCAGAGTAAAGGGCACAATCCAAGCTTCGAATCCTGCTATATCCTCTAGTTGGACACCACATCTGTCCGTTTTGTTGCGAATTTTCCGCCGTTGCAGAGGAACCCTACGTGGAAAAGGTGCAGACGTTGAGCGCCTCCGGGCGATCCGATTGCGGTAAAATGAGTGCAACCGGCTCTCGCGCAAAGGCATCAATTTTTACAGGGATGCTGGGCGCACAAAACGCCAGGAGGTCATCATGATTCGCCAGGCGAAACTTGCTTACCTCGTCGTCGGACTGCTCGCGATTCCTTTCGTTGCAACCGCGCAAACCAGAGTCGTGCCCGTAAGGCCGGTCCGCGCGCCCGTTCAAATGGCGCATCCAGGCGCCATCGTCGCTTCCCCAGCTCGCACTTTGCCCACGCAACCGAGGATCATTCGTTTGCCTGCCGATCCCTCCGTGCAGCGCGATGGATCGTCGTCTTCGCAAATGTCGTCAACTCCCAACATTGCCGTCTTCCCTAACGGAACGAACCCCATCGTTTTCCCGGACGCGACATCCTTTGATCTAAATCAACTCCTCAATAGTGGCGCGCCGGGATTCGGTTTTGATTTCACGCATCAGGCGGCGCTGCAAGGCAACCTCGGAGAGAAGGCATTCATCGATCCTGTCACGCAGCAGGACATCGCGTCGGCTGAGCGGCTGGCGCGAATCACGCCCGGATTCGACGGTGGTTTCATTCCGTTCTGGGGCGGCTATTCCGAACCAGCGGTCGAAGAAGAACCACAGCAGCAGCAACAACCCCAAGTCATCGTTTTGCAGCAACCCGTTCCCTCATCAGGATCCGCGCAACGGTATTCTGCGCCGGAGCCTGCGCCCGCGGAACAGCAAGCACCGTTGCCGGACGTGGGCGAATTTACGCTCGTGCTACACAACGGAGACAAAATCAAAGCCGTTGCATTCACGCGCCAGAAAGACCAAATCGTTTACGTCACCAAAGATGGCAAGCGCGATTCATTCGCCGCCGGCGATCTTGACGTTTCCGCGACGGAACAGCTCAACCAAAACCACGGTACTCCGTTGCATCTCTCGCTATAGTTTGCGTCCCGCTGGTCGAATCGGATCGGGCATGAAATAGCCTGCCGCTTGGGGTAATCCCGCACGCTCAAATTGAATGGTCGTGTGGGTGATGTGGAACTGTTCCGCCAGCCGCGCGCGAATCGCCGCAAGAATTTTTTCGCTTTCTTCCATGTGCATGTCCGGAATGCATACGTGACACGAGAGTGCTTGCAACTCCGCGCCAATCGTCCAGATGTGAATGTCGTGAACTTCCTCCACATTCTGTACTTCCAGAATCGCGCGCGCGACGTTTTCGAGCTGCAGATTTCGCGGCAAACCTTCCAGCAAAATGTGAGTGCTCTCGCGCAAAATTCCGACCGCGCTCCACAAAACCATCAGGCCAATCGCGATTCCGATGACTGGGTCGATCCAGGCCACGCCGGTCCATCGAATCGCCAGCGCTCCAACGATGATCGCAACATTCGAAAGCGCGTCGCCAAAATTGTGAATCAGTATGCTGCGCAGGTTTAGATCTTTCCGATCCCGCACCAACCCCAGCGTGATTCCGCCATTCACGATCAGCGCGAACACAGCGACTGCAATCATAAGTCCCGTGCGAACACTGAGGGGCCGCAGTAACCGCTCGTAGGACTCGAAAAGAATGTATAGCGCCACCAGAACAAGAAGGATCGCGTTGACGAACGCCGCCAGCACTCCCGCCCTTTGATATCCGTAAGTTTTCTCCGGAGTCGGCGGCCGCACTGCCCATCGAGCAGCGGTCCACGAAATCAAAATCGTCGGCAGGTCGGTCAGGTTGTGAACGCCGTCGCTGACCAGCGCGATGGAATGGCCCAGCGTGCCGGCAGCAAACTCAACCACCACCAGCGCCAGCGTTGCAAGCATCGCGCCGCCCAGGACGCCAGACGATCCGGCAGCGTGGCGGTGCGAGTGGCCTTCGCCGGGACTATGTGCGTGGAGATGCATAGGGAAATTCTACCTGTCCATGGGCCGCGGCGTTCAAGTTTCCGAGGCACACATTGGTGGATTACTCACAAAATTCGCCAAGCTCACCACCTCGACACGTTGCGGAACATCGTGTTTGACTTCGGTCAACACCAACCCTAATCTGTTTTTACCGCATCGGGGGCGGGATTTTCGGAGCAGCGACTCCACTTAGAACCCCTTCCATGCATAGCAACTTCGCGAAAGTTCACTTCTGGGGGGTACGCGGCTCCATTCCGACGCTCGATCGCGGAATGTGGCGCTACGGCGGAAATACGCCCTGCCTCGATTTGATCGCGCCAGATGGAACACGTTTTGTTCTTGATTGCGGCACGGGACTGCGTACTCTTGGCAATCAGTGGGCGAACGCCGAAGGCGATCGCCCGATCCAAGCGCACGTCTTCGTAACGCATTATCATTGGGACCACATTCAGGGTGTCCCATTTTTCCGGCCATTCTACGCGCCGCAAAACGATTTTCATTTTTACAGTTTCCAGTCGAAATATTTGGGGCGCGACAGTCTGCGGCAGGTGCTCGAAGCGCAGCTCGCGCGTCCGTATTTTCCGGTGGATCTTACACTGATGCCGTCGGGCCGCAGTTTTTCCGAGATTACCGGCGGCGAACAATTCGACATCAACGGCACAAAAGTGATGGCGCGATGGCTGAATCATCCGCAAGGCTGTCTCGGATATCGCTTTGAAACTTCGGCAGGGACAGTTGTTTACGCGACGGACAACGAGCCCGGCGTGCCGGAGTTCGACGAAAATCTGAGGCAACTTGCCTCCGGCGCCGACGTTCTCATCAATGACGCGCAATGTTCGCCGGAGCAATTGGCATCGTCGCGAAAAGGATGGGGACATTCGAGCTGGCTCGAAAGCGTGAAACTCGCGCGCGAATGCGGCGTGAAAAATCTGGTTCTCTTTCACCATGACCCCGATTCGAACGATCGCGTCGTGGACGGCTATCTGTATGCGGCGCGGCAGGAATTCCCGAATACGTGGGCGGCGACGGATGGCATGGGTTTGTCGCTTCATGGCAATCGCACGGACTTCCACTTGCGGCCTTCGCGATTGGGTCAGCGACGGCCGGTGCATTTTTCGGCGACGGTTAGCGGGCAATCGCGCGACGGAGCGCGCTTCCAGGAGTACGCCGTGCTGAAGGAAATGAATCTTCGCGGCGGATACTTGTGGCTCTCGCATTCGCCGCAACTGCAATCGCAGATTGACATCCGCGTGGACTGCGGCACGGCGGAGCACCCGAACCATTTGGTGCTGCGTGGTTCGGTGATTCACTGCGACCCCGGGCCTGAGAAAGATCGCGTTGGCGTGGGTGTAGTATTCGTGGACGAAACGGAAACGGCGCTTCCGCTCGACTGAACGCCCCGCCCAAAATCTCACGGCTTCAATCCTGCAATCTCATGCATGCGCGCGAACGCGCGGCGCACGTGCGGAATCGTTATCGAGCCACCCACAATCAGCGCGACGTTGAGCGCATCGATCACTTCATCGCGTTTCCAGCCCTCCTGTGCGCACTGCTGCAAATGATAGGTGACGCAATCGTCGCAGCGCAGCACCGCGGACGTGACCAAGGCGAGCAGCTCTTTGGTTTTTCCGGGAAGCGCGCCGGATTCGTACGCTTGATGATCGAGCGCGAAAAACCGTTTCATCCCCAAATGGCTACAGCCGAGAATCTCTTCATTCATCTCCGCGCGAAATTTTTCGAAATCTGAAATTTTGTCTGCCACGTTTCCCTCCTGCCGCACAAAACTATTTGCTGAAATAACGCAGCCATTATGCGCAAAGAAAGCAGTAACGCGCCAGTCCGCGGCGAGCCTTAGCCAAGCGAGCGATGTTTGCGAATTCGCTGAACGTAAACGCCCAAGTTGAAAGCGCACACTAGAACGGCAATGGTGATCAGTAGCGTGGCCGGGACGTTTAGATAAACTGTGGCGTCCAAATAGTGCAATAG
>DATFQU010000140.1:0-36170 GCA_035264005.1 Candidatus Acidiferrales bacterium | reverse complement strand
CGAGTTTGGCGCGACACTGATGCTCGCGGGCAGCATTCCGGGCAAGACGGAAACGATTCCGATCGCGATTTATTTCGCGGTTGAAGCCAACGAAATGCGCCAGGCGATTTTCTGGTCGGCGATCGACATTGCGATTTCGCTCGGGATGATTGCTTGCATGTACTACTGGACGCGATTGCAGGGTTCGGCGCGAATGCGCGTGAGGCGCGGCTGATGGCGCTGGAAGTACGGTTCACGAAGCGATTGCGCAGCTTCACGCTGGCTCCGGATTTTTCGTGCGACGCGGAGCCGCTCGCGATCCTTGGGCCTTCCGGAGCGGGCAAGAGCATGACGCTGCGATGCATTGCCGGGCTTGAGCGGCCGGACGAGGGCAGCATCCGGCTGAACGGAAGAACGCTCTTTGATTCGGCGGCGGGAATCAACGTTCCGGCGCGGCAGCGCGGAGTTGGATTGCTCTTTCAGAATTACGCGCTCTTTCCGCATCTGACGGTGATGCAAAATGTCGCGTTTGGAGCGCAGCGCGTGCCGCGAGGCGAACGCGAGGCTCGCGCGCGGAAACAGATCGCGGAAGTACATTTAGAGGGACTGGAACACCGGCTGCCGCGCGAGCTCTCCGGCGGTGAGCAACAGCGTGCGGCGCTGGCCCGCGCACTAGCGATTGAACCGCAGGCGCTACTGCTTGACGAGCCGCTCTCGGCCCTGGACACCTATTTGCGCAGCAAGATCGAGCAGCAACTAATTACGACGCTCGCACAGTTTCGCAAGCCGACGCTTTATGTCACGCACAATATTGAAGAGGCGTATCGTGTCTCGACAAAACTTGTGGTGCTGGCCAATGGAAAAGTGGTTGCGAACGGGACGCGCGACGGAGTGTTTCGCGACCCGCCGAATCTGGAAGTTGCGCTGCTGACGGGACTGAAGAATTTTTCGCGTGCGCGACCGGTCACTGCCAGTTCGATTGAGGCGCTGGATTGGAAGTGCGTCTTGCATTGCGCGAGCGCTCAGCAGGCGAAGGTGGCTTTTGTCGGCATTCGCGCGCATCACATCGGATTCGCGTTCGGGGAAAGCAAGCCAAATGGAACAAATGTGTTTCCGTGCTGGCTGGTGCGCGTCAGCGAGACTCCTTTTCATGCCACGCTTTATCTGCACTTGCACGAGCCGTCCAAGATTGAGGGGCAGTATCACCTTCAGGCGGAAGTAACCAAGGAACAGTGGAGCCTTTTCCGCGACCAGCCGCAACCCTGGCTTGCGACTCTGCCGCCTGAAACTCTGCTTGTTCTGCCAGAGTAGCTTAAGCGACTAGCGGAAGTGATTGGTGAATTTGACGCTGATTCCGTAGATCCCGTTGATATCGCGCAGGGCGACGATGGTGATGTTGCGGTGGACAGCATAGTCCACTTCGATGACTTGCTGCTGATTGGAAGCTGCGTTGGTGCTGTAGGTAATGCTTAAATCGCGTGTGACTTGCTTCTGGATGGTGACGCGAGCCTCGGTGGTCTGCGTGACGCTCGAGCCGACAAGGCTGGTAGCGAGAAACGGGTCGATGCGGAAATTGGTGACGCCGAAAAGCCTTTCGACTGGAGCTCCGATCTGACTGGTAATGGCCTCCGACAAGATCGACGTTGCCTGGAAATTTTGGGCCTGGCTCGAGGACGACGTCGTCAACCCAGATTGCTCTCCCTGGCTTCCAAGAGCCAGCAAGTTAATGATGTCGGTCGACTGGAGGGGAGGATCGGAGCGATAGGCGAGCTGTATGTGGCTCGCTTTCCCGGTGAAGTCGAGGGTGATCTCATAAGGGTTGATGGTAGTGGCGACTTCAATATTCAAAACAGGATTGAAATGGAAAGGATCCGAAAAATTGATGTCGCCGCGACTTAAGCGATAGGTGTTGCCGTGAAAAGCCATTTCTCCCGAGAGCAGATGGATGCTTCCGAGAACGATGGGATGCTCCCAGGTTCCGCGGACGCGCACGCCGCCCTCGGCCGTGAAATGAGCTGTGCCCCATACGATTTGCATGCCCTGTACGGCCCTGGCCGAAATGTCGAACTGCAAATTGCGGAGATAGGCTGACGAGGTGGCCGGCCCGTTCAACGTGGATACGGAAGTGGAGGCAATGAGCATAGACGAGAAATCCACATCCGGAGCGAAAACAACGCGCTGGACGGTCGCGTCTCCGGACAAGACAGCGCCCTGGCCGGTGCCGGCGAATCGAATGTTCCCGTCCAGCAGCCAACTCATGCCTTGAGGGTAGCGAACCCGCACGCTGCTGGCCGTTGCGTCGAGTTCATAGGTGACGGCCTTCGCGCCGTAGCCGACGTTGCCAGAAATTTTGAGCGTGCCGCCGCCGGCTTGCGCGGTGAAGTTATTCAGAAGCATGCGGCTGCGGTCAAAAACAACGTCGCCATTCAAGCTGCTGATTCCGGCCGGAAAATCAGAATAGTGGGCGGAGGCGTTGACGATCTTGGCTTGGCCGATCACTTGCGGATTGGAAAAGGTTCCGGCGATGGTCGTATTCAACTGCGCCACGCCGCGAGCGTCCAATCCAGTGAACAAACCATTGACAAGGCGCAGATTAATGGAGCCGGCGACTTTTAGATTCAGTTCGCGGTTGCCAGAGAAACGCGCATCGCCGGAAATCTGAAAATTCGTGTCGGTGCCGCTCAACGTAGCTGGCTCGAGGTGAACTTCGTTGTGTCCGTACGTCAGGCGCACAGGCCCGGTGTTGTGAAGTTTCACGAATTCATAGTCAAACGTGATCTGTGAGAGATCGGCTTGCATCACGATGGTGTCGGGTTCCTTTGCCTGTCCGGATATCGTGAGCTCTCCGTCGATGCTGCTGTGGCCGGTCAGTTCGTTCAGATGCAAACCAGCAGAGATGAACGGATCGAGATCGATCTTCCTTACCGTGATTTTGCCGTCCAAGGGATAGTTGTCTGACAAGCCCATCCGGAAATGAGCCAGGAGTTTTCCGCGAGTCCGCGTGGATTGCAGATCGAGCTCGGCGGCCTGGCCATTGGAATCGACCGATCCTGAAAAGCTATCGAGCACTTCGGAGCCGAACCGGAGGTCGACGAGCTGCACGGTTCCGTGCGCTTGAGGCGAAGTGATCGGTCCACTGCCGCGTAAATCAAAATCAATATCGCCGCCGATCGGAAGAGACTTCCCCTGAAGAAAATTGAATTCGGAAAGCGAGATTCCGGTGCCGATCGTCTGAAACTCTACGGTGCGTTCTGCGGTGTGGTAGAGAAGATTTCCAGTGAGGTGGCCAGAGCCGCGATCAAGCACCGCGTTGGTGATTTTGATTTGATCGTGCCGCAGGCTAAGGGCTCCGCGGGCGCGGTCCACGTGTATGCCGTAAGTGGTCATATCCTGCAGGTCGAAATTTCCGTCCAGAACGGGATCCTGCCGAGTGCCGCTGCCTTGGAAGTTCGCGGTCAGAATGGCGGTGGCCGGGTAGGAAGTCCCAAAGAGGCCCTGCAAATCCGTCAAAGACGCACGGTTCAATTGAGCACGAAGGCTCCATCCGCCGTTCTTTGGGAAACTCCACTTGTGCAAGGCTAAACTGAGGTCGAGATTCGCCTGAGAAGCACCGCGTTTGACGACGGCATTGGTCAGCGTGAAATTCCGCGGCGAGTAGACCATGGAGCCGGTGATGTCGTCCCAATACATCCTGCCGAAATGAGCGTCTTGAGCATGAAAGGAGCCCGCGAAGGTCGGACCGGTGAGAGGTCCGGAGAGATTTCCGTTCCAGTCGGCGCTTCCCGTGATGGGTTCCGAATTTTTCTGGTTGCCGCGCAGGTCAGAAATGAAGTCGGACCAATCTTCGATTCGGGCGGTGTGAAATTTTGCCTGGAGGTCGCTATTGCGCCGGGCCAAGGTGCCGTTGAAATCGAGACGGCTGTTCGGCGTGGTGATCGTACTGGGCTCGAGCGCGACGGAGCCGCGATCCATAACGTAGTCAAATTTGATGTGTGACGTCGCTGGAATGAGGCCTGGTTGATGCTGAACGGGCGGTGACCACACGGTGACGCCATTCACGGCGAAGTGTTTGAAATCGCGGTTCCAGGTGCAAATTGTATCGGCTTGGAGTATGCCGTCCCAGTGGAGCGTGCGAACCGGCATGGAGGGGTTGTTTACCGCGCTGAGAACCACAGCAAGACTGGCGCCAGTGACCTTTGTATCGGTTCGAAAGGCCAAGCCCTTGAAATCCATGCTGAGTTTGCCGACGAGCGTTCCACCGAAGGCCCGTGCGTGAAAAACCGGCAGACGAAGGTGATTGTCCGCCACGTCGACATCGCCCCAGCTCTCGATGTCCTTGGCGTGAAACCAGGAATAGGACATGACAAGGCCGCGGGCATGATAGTCACCCTTGAGTTGAAACTTGTGCTGCGCGTACGAAGCACTGCCGTTGAGGTCGACATCGCCGTCGGGCATGCTGGTTTTTCGCAGGATGGTTCGCAGATCCGGCAGGGATAGCACTCCGCGATAATGAAAATCGGCGTCGAGCGGCTGAAAGCTCTTGATTTCGGCGCGGGCATTCAGAGTGGTGTGCGGCAATTTCAGCTGGAAATCGTCGACGGAAACGGCTGTACGCGTGAGCGTGAATTTGGTTCCGATATCAAAGCGGAAAGGCATGTAACGGCGCGCGGTCATATCGACCTGCTTCCATTGCAACTGTCCAAAGTATGAATCTGCTTTCAGCGGAGCCGCTTGATAGTTCATGGCGAACTCGAAGTTCTGGCCCTCAACATCGAGAGGAATCTTGGCGTCGTTAAACAGCATGGTGCCATTGCTGATTTTCAGTTGTGCGATCTGCAGATCGAAGAGTTGAGTTTGCCAGGGCTTGGACGGTTGCTTGCGCGGAGGAACGGGCACATTGCTTTTGCCGTTCTCGTCGACGCGGATGAATATCGAGGGCTGAGTTATTTCGACATCGCTCAGCGAGATTTTATGGTGCAAGAGCGAAATGATATGGACGCCAACGCGAATATGATCGGCATGAAAAAACGGAGGAAGGCCGGGGCCTTCGCGGCCGTGAATGGTGAGCCCGTCGAGGTCGGCGGTCAAGCCGCGCAGTTGGAAATGAAAACCCTGGAGCTGCGCCTGCGTGGCTAGGCTGCTGTCGATTTTTTTTACGATGTAACTGCGAGCCCAACGGTCCAGCGTCCCGGTATTGAGGATCACCGCAAAAAACACGATGACGACAACCACCAACAGGACGAGTCCGAGGAAGACCCGGACCGCCCAGCGTTTCATCCGCCCCCTCCCAAGGGCTGGATGACGATGCGGAGTCGCGCCTTTGCTTCTTCGAGCCATTGCGCGGCTTTCTCGTTGATTTCCTCCTGAGTGAGCAACTGCCGGATCTGCGTTTCAACCTGACTCATCGGAGGCACAGAAACACCGCGCTTCTGAAATTGAGGAACGAGATCCTGCTGATAGTAGGATTGAATTTGCGCGGAAGTCACTTGCGTCGCAGCGAGGAATTTGTAGTTCAGGAACCGGATGTAATAGAGCTGACGCTCGATCACCTGACGAACTTGATCTTGAGTGAGTCCGATTTGGACGAGACGCGCCTGAAACTGCTCGCGCGAAGGGAACTGCTTCAGCAGCGCCTGGAATTCCAGAGAAACGTCGGCCGCGGTTGGATGCGGAAACTTTGACGCCAGCGCGTCGGTTTCCACAACCCACTGATCGACCAACTCCCCCACAACTTTCGTTCGATCTTGCGCCTTGCCTTCCACCAGCTTCTGATAATCCGCGAGTTGGCGCACTTCGCTGTCGGTCAAGACATCGTTGCCGATTCTGGCAGCGATTCCATCGATCTGGGCGGTCTGTTGCGAAGCGGAGTTGGCTTGCGGCGCGGCGTTCGCTGGTGATGCGGACGCACTAGAAGGCTGGCTCTGGGCGCTCGCTGCGAACGCGACGCAGAAGACCAAAGCCGAGATGGCGGTTAGCTTGCGCATCAGAATATAGATCCTATGTTGAAGAAAAACTGGAAATGAGGCAATTGGGATGTGCTAATGGTTTTCGTATTAGTATTCTCCGACTGGAACTCCGCGGGATTAATCTGATAGGCAAAATCCAGCCGCACCGGCCCTATTGGCGTCGCGTAACGAAAACCGAAGCCGACGGTATGTGAAAAGTAGTTCAAGTTCGGGCACTCGGATAGCGTGTTCGTGATTGTCGTCCCGGGCTGGCATCCAGAGGGCGGCGCCAATGGAGTATAGCGCAGGGATACGTGATGGATATCGGAAAACACGTTGCCGGCGTCGTAGAAGAACGCACCACCTAAATGGCTGCCCACCAGCGGCAAGTGCATGGGGAAACGCAGTTCCTGGTTGAAAACCAACATGGCCAAACCGCCGACCGGAAACCCGGTTGTTGGATCGCGGGGCCCTGCCTGGTTCAGAGAGAATCCCCGCAGGGTCGTACCGCCACCAGCGAAAAACCGCTCCGCCAGCGGGATGTCATCTTCCGCCGAGCCGTTGAACGCGTCCATGATTCCAAAGGTAGTAGATCGCGCAAACACGAGCGATGACCGACGAAACGGTGTGAAGGTGGAGTTTTGTACGGAAAAACGCAGAAAAGTGGCCGTCGAACCGAGCGACCGTGTAGCCACGCTGAAGTCCGCCGTATTAAAAGACCCATGCGTCGCATCTGCGGGATTGTCGCGACGGTCGCGTACCCACGTTCCCTCAAAGCCGGAAACTTTGGTCGGCTGGCTGAACAGGGGCACTTCCTCCACAGAAACCTTTAAGCTTGTCGCGGTAACATGCCGGTAAAAATAGCGATACAGCAGGGTAGTAGATGGCGAAACGGTCTGAGACAGTTGCACGCTGCCTTCGTAGCGAGTGGCTGTAAACGTGTTGACGTAGCTAGCTTGATCTGCGAGGCCGGTGATGATCAGGTTCAGCCAGGAGTATGTCAAGAAATTCGGCGCGGTATAACTCAGGAGGCCCTGATATTCCAGCGTGCTGCCGCGCAGTTTCAGGGAGACAGTATGAGCGCGTCCGCCAACATTGATCTTTGAAACCTCGAGGATCCCCAAGGGACTGGCGTTCAGGTTCGTAGTGTTGGGATTGGATGTAGAAGCAAGCCGCTGGGCTTCAAAACCAAACCCGTAACTTAGAGTGTAGCGCTGGCCTTCCTGTACGGCGACCACTACGGTCTTATTGGGGTAGTCGCCCTCGGGATTCTGTGGCGCGACCTCGACACGGTCGAAGACTGCAAGGTTGTAGAGTTTCTGCTGCGTGGCGATGCGGTCGCCTTCACGCAGCGGACCTCCGGCCTTTACGACGACTTGCCGGCTGATGATGCCGGGACGAGTGTAACGGTATCCGGCCAGCAAGACCTGGCTTACATCGACACGTTGCCCTTCGGTGATTTGGAACACCAGCTCAACCTGATCTACACCCACGGGCGTGGCCTTATAGTCGAACTGTGCGTTAGGGAATCCCTGGTCAAAGTAATACGCCAAAATATTGTCGCGGTCGGAAGTAACGTTGCTTTGAGAATAGGGCTGGCCCTTGGTTGAGCCGATGACGGTCAGCAACTGTTTCGTTGTCAGTGCGCTGTTGCCCACCAGTTTCAGATCGGCAACGTGCGTCTGCTGCCCTTCGTTGATTTCGTAGACGACGAAAAGATTGCCTTTCTTGCCCTCGTAGTCGTCTTTTACGTTGGGATGCACCTGAGACTGCAAGAAGCCGTTAGAGATATAAAGAGCGGCCATCGAATTGGCGTCGCTGAGAACCATGCCTTGGCTGAAGCGGCCGCGCGAGAACAAGCTTTCCTGTTGAACCTGCAGCCGGCTGCGCAGCACGTCGGTGCTGAAGTAGCGATTTCCTTCGATCACCACTCCCACCAAGCGGTGCTTGATCCCGCGCTCGATCGTGTAATTGATGAAGTCGACGTGCGTGACAGGATCAAGGTGAGTGGCGTAGCTTACCGTTGAGTCGAAATAGCCTTCCTTTTGCAGCAAATCTCGGATGTTGCGCTTGCCTTCCTCCAGGAGATCGGGATCAACGTCGCCTTCCTGGTAGACAGGGACAAGTTTCCTGATCTCCTTGGATGATATCTTCGTGCCGCTAACGCTCACGGAGACGCGCGGCCCGGCGACGACATCAATATCCAGCGGCAGCGTGGATGAATTTGAGTCAAGGTTGCCGCGGGTTGCAGTGACCCGAGCTTCCAGATACCCGGACGCGACTAGGTAATTGCGCAAGCGCTCCGTGCCGCGGTCGATTCTCTCGGCAGTTACTGACGTTCCTTTCTTTAGTTTGAGCTTGCCCCGAAGATCTTTCTCGGAAAAGGGTGTTTCGTTCTTGATATTTACTGCAGAGAGCTTCGCTCTGCGTCCTGGCGTGACTTCGACGGTGACGTCGATTTGGTGCGTCTCCGGGTGCTTCGCCATGCCGGGCTGCCATTTTGCTTCGTAGAATCCATCGTCCTGCAAAGTTTGTCGGAGGCGCTCAAGACCAGCATTGAGATCCGCGAGTTGAAAAGGGCTGCCGAGAGGCAATTGAAGCGCTGCGAGGGCCGTTGCCTCATTTGGCGGTTCTTTCAGGCCGAATACGCGGACAACGTTGTTGTAGTAATTGCGCGTGACGATGAAATCTACGTGAAGGCCGTCCGTCGCGGTGGTTACGCTGGTACGTACGTCGGAAAACAACCCGGTTTGGTTCAACTGCCTCAGAGCGTCGCGCTCTGCGGTCATTTGAAAGGCGTCGCCAGGCTTCAAAGCTGCTGGCGAGACTTTCTCGGGAATTGGATTTCCGGAGTCATCGACGACACGAACGGCGGCGACACGCTTGCCTTCGAGGGAAGCATCTTGCCCATACACGTTGGAAACCGAGACAAAAAGCAGGAAAACAAGCGCACAAGCGCCTCGGATTCCTTTAGTTCGCAGCGGGCTGCCTTTCCATTTCATTCTCGCTCAGACTCTTGTGAAGGTTAGCATACCGTCCGGTTATCGCGTTTTTGAAATGGCGGTATGATGGAAAGTTGTACAAGAAGCAGAGGAAATCGTGGACCCGAAGCTTTACGAAAGATATTCGCGGCAAATCCTGTTTGCGGACATAGGCGAAGAGGGGCAGAAACGCCTGCTGCAGTCGAGCGTGGTGCTGGTCGGCTGTGGCGCGCTAGGTACGGTTTCGGTCGGACTGCTTCTGCGCGCGGGCGTGGGTTCGCTGCGGATTGTCGACCGTGACTTCGTAGAAATGTCCAATCTGCAGCGGCAAGGGCTCTTCGAGGAGTCGGACGCGCAAGAATCTTTGCCGAAAGCTGTAGCGGCCGAACGGCGGCTGCGTGCGATCAATTCCGACGCCAAAATCGAAGGGCTGGTCAGCGATCTTACACCCAAAAACGCGCGAGAGCTGCTCACGGGCTTTTCGCTGATTCTCGACGGAACGGACAATTTCGAATCACGTCTGCTGATCAACGATGCTGCTATTTCACTTAAGATTCCTTGGATCTATGCGGCAGCGGTTGGAAGTTACGGACTTACGTTTACCGTACGTCCTGAGGCGACTGCATGTCTCGCTTGCCTGGCTGAGACGGGAGATGGTTCGCAAGGCGACGGCTTCGAAGAAACTTGCGACACGGCGGGAATTCTAAACGGCGCCGCGAGCGTGGTCGCTTCGATTCAGGCCACTGAAGCCATCAAGATTCTTTCTGGAAATTCCGCAGCGCTGAGCGAGCGGCTGGTTTCCTGCGACGTGTGGAAGAACCGCTTCCAGTCCATCGGAGTAGCCCGGAATCCATCGTGCCGTGCCTGTGCGCTGCACAAATTCACTTATTTGGAAGGCGAGGCGCAACCGCATGTGACCATGTGCGGTCGTGATTCGGTGCAGATTCACGAAAGAAGCCGGCGGCTGGATCTTGCCGAACTCAGCCGGCGCCTCGAACGCTCTTCAGTGGGCGTTCGGAGCAACGACTTTCTTCTGCGATTTCAGATCCCTCCGTATGAGGTGACGGTTTTCTCCGATGGCCGAGCAGTTGTCAAAGGCACGCAGGACCCCGCTGTCGCGCGGTCGCTGTACGCCCGCTACGTCGGCGCCTAATCCCCGCTTGACTGCAACTCACCATGCGTCAATATATGCGCGCTACCCGTACGCAAAACGTGCAAAGAGACCGATGGAGACTACGTTAATGCGACTTTTTCGGCTGAACACGGTTTTTCTCGTGATGTTAGTAATTCCCGCTTGTGCGTTCGCGCAGCAGAGGAGTGCTTCCAACGTGCTGCAAACGGACCTCAGCGCAAAGCTTTCCGCTGATTTGAACCGGATGGCTGCGTCGTATGACGGAGTGATGGGAATCTTTGCGAAGGATTTGACGAGTGGAGAAACGTTCGCAGTCAACGCCGATACCATTTTCCCCCAAGCCAGCTCGATCAAGATTCCGATTCTGATTGAATTGATGCGGCAGGCGCAGGACGGAAAGCTGAACCTTGCCGAGCGCGTTGAGATTCACCACGCTGACCTGGTAGGCGGAAGCGGAGTGTTGCAGTTTTTCTCGGATGGAGGCTCGGCGGTATCGTTGCGTGACATCGCTGTTCTCATGGTGGTGCTTTCGGATAATTCCGCAACGAACCTCATCATTGATCGCGTGGGCATGGAGAATGTCAACGCGATGCTTGACGGAATTGGCCTGAACCAGACACGGCTTGCCCGCAAGATGATCGATATTGATGCGGAGCGGGCCGACCGCGAGAATCGTTCCACGCCGCGGCAGATGGGCACGCTCGCCGAAATGCTGAATGCGGGAAAACTGCTTGACGCGGAACACACCAAAATGGCGCTCGAAATTCTGGAGTACCCGAAAGATAGCCCTCTGCACTCAGGCGTTCCAGAGACGGTTACCGTGGCGGAGAAGCCCGGTTCGCTGAACGGAGCGCAATGTGACTCGGGCATTGTGTTTCTTGCGGGACGGCCGTACGTAATCTCGGTGATGACGACTTACAATCCGACAAATGGCGACGCTGCGATCGCGAACGTTTCCGCGCGCGTCTTCAGCTACTTCAATCGCGTCGCGCACGCGAATTCTTACGGCGTACACGTGCAATAAGAGGTGGCGTGCTCGAGGATCCTCAGCCGATGCGGCGTTCGCTTTCCTGACGGGCGGCGATGCGCTCGATGTTCTCGCGGCAGTTCATCAACGTGAGGAATGTGCTGAGGATGCGGGCTTTGGTTTCATCGGTGAGTCCTGCGCCGCCAGTGGCCAACTGAGCCAGCGTCTGTCCGTGTTCGGCCATGTAGCGCCGCATTTCGTCGTAGCGTTCGCGGCGCGTGCCTCCGACGGCTGTTTCGCGGCGCATTTGCATGCAGGTTTGTTCGAGTTCCATCGTGAAATGCAAAATGCAGCGGCGCTGTTCCTCAAGCTGTTGAGGTACCCTTGCTTTGCATCCGACGATGTCACAATTTACGAGCATGCCGCTTCGCAGCCTTCCCAGACGCGCAAAATAATCACCTCATTTTGCCGTTATTTCTACCTGTTTATTAACATCCTCTGTAGCGAAAATCTACTCTCACGGCGACTTGCGCGTCCAATCTGCCATCCACCGTACCCGCGCCAAGTCCGTGTTTAATGGGCTATGAGAGCCCCCAGACAAAGGCTATCGTTTTTGCTTGCGTTGGTCTGTGCTACACTATTGCGGCAAGAGCAACCTGCTCGTGCCAGTTTCCTTCTGCGAGGCAGCCTGAATGTCGGGACATTCCAAGTGGGCAACAATCAAGCACAAGAAGGCCGCAACCGATGCGCGCCGCGGGAAGATTTTTACCAAGATTATCCGGGAAATCATGATTGCTGCTCGCGCCGGAGCCGATCCGAACACCAATCCTCGCCTGCGGACGGCCATACTGGCTGCAAAAAATGAAAATATGCCCAATGACAACATCGAGCGAGCTGTTCTGCGCGGTTCCGGCCAAATGGAAGGGGAAACGCTCGAGGAAGTGACGTTTGAGGGTTATGGCCCGGGCGGCGTTGGAATGCTGGTGGAAGTGGTCACGAGCAACCGCAACCGCATCGTGAGCGAGATTCGCCACATGATGTCCAAGCATGGCGGCAACATGGCGGAGAATGGCGCGGTGGGCTGGATGTTCCATCGCAAAGGCGATCTGACGATTCCCAAAGAAGCCGCCGACGAAGAAAAGATGATGAGCATCGTGCTGGATGCAGGCGCGGAAGATCTGAAGGACGATGGCTCTTCATGGGAGGTCGTCACGCCGCCGGATGCTTTCGAAAAGGTTCGCGAAGCGCTTGTGGCCGCCGGAATTAATCCCGCCTCTGCTGAGGTGGGCTGGGTTCCGCAGAATTACGTGAAACTCGTCGGCGCGCAGGCGCAGCAGATGCTGAAAATGGTGGAAGCTCTGGAAGAGCACGACGATGTGCAACACGTGTACGCGAATTTCGACATCGACGAAAAAGAAATACAAGCAGCGGTCGCCAGCTGATTCCTCTTTCCCTAGTGTCCTTCGCGCTGTTCCGGCAGAAAAAATACTATCCCTGAAAATTGGTGTGCGCGTAGACTGAAGCACGCTGGCGACGTGAACATCGCAGCGACTGCTTATGCCACAAAGCGCGCCAAACCGAGTGAGTGCGCGGCAGACCTTCCGCGTGCTTGGATTGGACCCGGCGCTTGCAGGTGCGACCGGCTACGGTGTGGTCGAGTTGGAGGGGCAATCAGCGCGAATGCTTCGGTTCGGCGCTTTGCGTTTTCCCTCGCGGACCGATTTCTCGGCGCGGCTTCGGGAAATTCACAGGATGGTTGCGGAGCTTGTCGAAGAATTCGCTCCGGACGCGGTTGCGGTAGAATCAGTGTTTACGGCGCTGAATATGCGTACAGCGCTGCGCCTGGCGGAAGTTCGTGGCGTGATTTTGCTCGCCGCAGCGCAGGCCGATATTCCTTCGCACAGCTATTCGCCGCGCGAAGTGAAGGCCAGCATTACGGGACATGGGGGCGCGTCCAAGGAGCAAATGCAGCAGATGATCAAAGCGCAGCTCGGATTGTGTGAGCGTCCTGAACCGGCAGACGCCGCGGATGCCCTTGCTGTGGCGCTCTGCCATGCGCATGCGGCTCGAATCGAGGAACGCTTCGCTCGCAGCACCGCGACGCCTTCCGGTATGTCGATGGATCGCACACGAAATAACGCGCGCAGCCATTTTTCTTCGGCGCGCATCCTTACTCAACGATGAAGCGTTCAGGAATCAAATTATTGGCTTTCGTTGCGGTGTCGCTAGGCTTTATCGCACCGGCATTTGCGAATCCGCAAGCAGCCGAACATCCCTCCAAAGCAAACGGAGCTGACCCTGCTACGCTCACGTACCGCAGAATCTTCAAATCCAGCTACCCGGAATTTGTGGAGATCAACATCAACGAAGACGGCACCGGAACCTACGACATTCGCCAGCTGGACGACACGGCGAGCCCGCAACCGATGCAGATCGGACCGCCGCTGGCCCAGAAAATGTTTGAACTCGCCGACGAGCTTCACGATTTTCAGGGCGTCGACCTCGACGTGCACCGGCGAATTGCCAACCTGGGGCAAAAAACATTCATTTACAAGAAGGGTTCCGAGTCGCACGAAGTAACGTTCAACTACACGCTAAACAATCCCGCGCAACAACTGCTCGTCATTTTCGATGGGCTTCAGCGACAGGAATTGGACCTCAGCGACATGGAACGAGTTATGCGCTACGACCACTTGGGAATCGCCGACGTGATCAGCCGAGTGCAGGGTGACGTGAAGAACAAGCTCATTCCTGAGCCGGACGCGCTGCTTCCTGCGCTGGACCAAATTGCAGGGGATTCCGAGTTGATGGATATGTCGCGACAGCGGGCGCGTGCAATCGCTGAGCAGATTCGTCAAAAAAGCTGAATTCCTTGCGAATCTGCGAATATGGAACTCTCTCGTTCGTCCTGCTCATCAATCGAAGAAACCCGTTATATCGATGTGACGTCAAATTCTGTGTACGCCGCGAATCTACTTGACGACGTAACCGCAAAGCGCGACGATACCGAAGCTGAAGTCTAACGCCGTGAGCTGTTGGCGCGGGGCAGATTGTCCTTCCTGCTATGGCCCCGGGAGGTGTGGGATGCGAAGTTCTTCCTTTGGTCTTTTCCTTCTGAGTTGTGCTCTGCTGCTGCTCACTGGTGCGCCTCGACCGGCACACGCGTCGGATTTGAGCTATGCGCGCATTGTGCGCGTGAGCATGGTTGGCGGCGACGTGCAGATCTCGCGCCCGGGCCATTCTTCATGGGACGCCGCGGCGCAGAACATGCCAGTGACGCAAGGCGTCACGATCGGAACAAACAACGGGTATGCGGAAGTCCAGTTTGAGGACGGCACGACTGCGTGGATTTCGCGAAACACGCTTGTGCAGTTCACCGAGCTTGCGCTTGCCGATGGCGGGCGCGTTACGAAACTGACGCTTGCTCAGGGCACGATGAGCGTTATGACGCAAATGCGCCGCGGGGACACGTTCTCGCTTTCGGCGTCGTCGGAAACGATTACCGTGCCCAAAAACACGTTTTTTCGTGTGGACTGCTTCCACGATGGCGCGTCCGTTAGCGTTTTAGGAGGCGAGGTTCAGGTTGCGTCCGCCGCCGGAACGAAAACAGTCGCAAAGGGGCAAACTCTCGCCTATCAGTCGAAACTCAGCACCGTATCACTGAAGAACAATCCCAAACCGGACGATTGGGACCGATGGACGACCTCTCGCGCGCACGGGGCGTGGGTGGAGACATCGCAAGCTTCGTCGTATGTGAACGCACCATTTAGCTACGGCTTGGCAGATATGTCCGCATACGGAGCATGGAATTATTTCGGCGGCTATGGATACGGCTGGCAGCCGAACGGGGTCGGCAACTGCTGGATGCCATTCATGAACGGTGCGTGGGACTTCTATCCCGGATTTGGCTGGACGTGGGTGAGCGCCGAGCCCTGGGGCTGGATGCCGTACCATTTTGGGAGCTGGGAGTTCGTGCCATCCTCCGGGTGGACATGGTTTCCATCGCAAATGGGTTTCTGGAATCCGGCGCCGGTGGATTGGTATTCGGCCGGCAACGATATTGGATGGTGGCCAGCCTCTGGCTTTGGAGGGTTTTCACCGCTTGCTTACGAGCAGATGGCGGGAGGATGCGGTGGGTACGGAGCGGGATCTGGGTTTTTCGGCGCGGTTGGAAGTGCAGGAATTGTGAAGCGGTTCGTCCGGTCTAACCGAGGACCTATGACGCGCGGCGGGCAGCCACGGCTGATGTTGACGAGCGGCCAGCTCGGCCGCGGGAACAGCATTGGGCTTGCCGCGTTTGATAGCAGCGAAGGCACGAAAGTCCCGATGCGTTCCGAAGAACCGCTAGAGAATGGAAAAGCTTCGCGGATCGCATTTTCGGAAACCGCGGGAAGCCAGAGCGGCGGCAGAATGCTTGCGCCAATGGCGTCTGACATCGCCCATCTCCAACGCTCGCTGGCTTTGAGTGGAACGAACGCGTCCGCGATACAGCGGAATCCGGCAATGCCTGCGGCACCACGAGAGTCATTGCGAGCCGCAAATGCGATGCCCACACCAAGGATGCCGTCCCGGCTGCCGAGTCCGATGGCTCGACAATTCGACGTCGGTTCATCGCGCGGATCTTCTCAAGAAGGCTCGATGAGAAGCGGCAGTTCTTATGCGGCCTCAGCTATGCGCGCCTCTTCGGCGTCTTCCGCGAGCAGCGCGTCGTCGCATGCAACCGCCTCGTCGGGTTCGTCGGGAAGACCTCACTAGCCGACGCGAATTCGCGAATCGCCAAAGGTGAGGGTGGAGGCTGAAGCTCTTCGCCGGAGTTTCACTCCACCGTAATTCCCGCGTAGCCGACTACGTCGGCGGCATCTCCGGTTACGTCCGCTGAAGTCGCGTACCGCACAAGACTTGCTCTGGTCGCTCCCAGATCCCGCGCCGCAGTGAGCATGACTACCGCAGGACCGTACCCGCACATGGAGATCTCTTCGCGCCGCACCGTATTGTAGAGTCGGCGGGCATCGAGCGCCAGAATGGCGTCGATCGCTTTGTGATCCTTCACGCGCGTCACGGCATCGCTTTCGTGATGATTCATGTCTGAACTTGCAAGGATCATCACTGGCTCCTTCTGCGCCTTTACGACGCTCGCCACGGCATGTCCCAGCGCTTCGAGGGCGTCAAAACGATCCGTTGCGATGAGCACTGGCGCAAACGTAAGATCTGCCACAAAACGCAGCAAGAAAGGCAACTGAACTTCGAGCGAGTGCTCCGGCGCATGAGCTACGGTGTCTTCGCGAAGCAGCGGAAATGCGTTTTGCAATTCTGTTGCAAGCGCTGAATCTAGGTTCGCTGGACCTAGCGGAGTTTGCCAGGCCCCGTCAGAAAGAATGGCGAAGCGCTCGCCTTGCGGGTAATGACGCGGGCCTAACAGAATGAATCGCGACGGCAAATGGATCGAGCCGTAGACGGCTCCGGCCACCTGGCCTGAGTAGATATAGCCCGCGTGCGGAACGATGCAGCCTAGCGCGGAAACTTTCTGGGATGCAGGCGACGTCAGCTGATCGATTTGCGCTTCCAGCGAACCGGCGTCAGAAGGATAAAAACGTCCGGCAACTGCGGCAGGGCGAATCATGGAGAACCGTTCGAGAAAACGATGATGCGACTTTCAGTACCCTTTGGAGGGTTTGCCCTTAATCAACTCCGCTTCCGAAGTGCCGTCCTTGTAGCGGACGGTGACCACATCACCGGGCTGATAGCCTCCGCGCTCGATCAAACTCTGCAACTTTTTCGTAAGATCGGGCGAGAATGTGAAGGTGCGCACAATGTAGGAATCCTTGGGGTCGCGAACGATGATGGACACGGTGTTCATGCGCACAACTTCACCTTTGAAAGTGTCTATTTTGACCTTGGGAATTTTTTCAGTCTTCGCTTTTAGCGTAACGGGGCTCGCGGTTGTTTCCTGCGCGTAGGCAGAGCGCGCAGCGAATGCGCCGGAAAGCAGCAAAAGAAACGCGGCGAATGCGAGCTTAAGTTTCATCGTTGAGCGAAATCTTCAGTGACTTGAGGAACTTGATGTCCTGCTGCGTGATTTCCACTTTTGCGTCAGCGGCCCGCTCGTCAAGGACTTCTTCATCCACGCGAATATGCAGCGCCTCCAAGAACCGCCGGTCATGCGTCGTCATCTTCTCATCTTGCGCGGGCCGCTGCGCCAGGCCGATGGTCGCATCAAGCTTGAGCACGATGTCATAACCGGCCGCGCGAACATTGCTGATTGCTTCGGCGATTTTTTCTGAATCAGCTACCGAGTCGTTGATGGCATGCCCTAATTCGCGAAGCAAAGCTTTGAGATGGTCATCGAGACGCACTGTTTTACCTCCCTACTCTATCTTGATTTTAGGTCGCTGCAGGGAAAGATACAAGTGCTGGTACGAACACGGCAACTCCCATCCGAATGTAATAGAATGATCGGCATGAGCTCCGTAGGCGGGCCGCATTGGCTGGTAGCTGCGTGGCGCGCGGGCGCAACCATGTTCCGCGTTTTTTGGAAGCTGCTTCGCCAGCTTTTTCACGAGGCTGCGGGCGCGCTTTTCGGAATCTTCGCCATCTACGGGGGCACAGCGTCGTGGAAACAAAGCCATCAGCCGGGCGGGCAGTGGATCGCGGTATTTGCGGCGGCTTACGCGGCGATAATGGCCTTTTTCTGCATCTCTTCTTTTCGCAATGCTCGCCGCGTCCGGTGATGTGGGCATGGCTGAACGACGATGACCAAAAACAGCGCGAAAGTCGAAGAGAGCAAAGCAACGCGCGGCGCGCTGCCGATTGAAGCCGTTGTCGCGCCCGAAAATCTTCCCGATTTCGATTCTCAGCGAGACGTCGGTTTTCCCGGACAGTTCCCATTTACCCGGGGCGCTTATCCCACGATGTACCGCGGGCGCCTGTGGACAATGCGCCAGTATGCTGGCTTCGGCACGGCGGTGGAGTCAAATCAGCGCTATCGCTACCTGCTCTCGCAAGGGCAAACGGGCCTCTCCGTAGCGTTCGACCTTCCTACGCAAATCGGGATGGATTCCGACCACGAACTCGCCCTCGGTGAAGTAGGCAAAGTTGGAGTCGCAATCGACTCACTAGAGGACATGGAAACGCTTTTCGAAGGTATTCCCCTGGATCGCGTTTCCACCTCGATGACCATCAATTCTACGGCAGCCATTTTGCTGGCTCTGTACGTGGCCGTGGCGAAAAAACAGAGTGCGAATCTGCGGCGTCTTTCCGGAACGGTGCAGAACGACATCCTGAAGGAATACATTGCGCGCGGAACCTACATTTATCCCATTCGGCCCGCGATGCGAATCGTGACCGATATTTTTGCGTGGTGCCGCACCGAGGTTCCCAACTGGAACGCGATTTCGATTTCCGGCTATCACATTCGCGAAGCCGGTTCGACCGCCGTGCAGGAAGTCGCGTTTACGCTGGCGAACGCAATTGCATACCTTGACGCAGCAGTTGCCTCAGGACTGAAAGCGGATGACATCGCGCCGCAACTTTCGTTCTTCTTTAATTCGCACAATGGGCTGCTCGATGAAGTGGCGAAATTCCGTGCGGCGCGGCGACTGTGGGCGCGGATCGTTCGCGACCGTTTCGGAGCGCGTGATCAACGCTCCATGCTGCTGCGCTTCCACGCGCAAACCGGCGGATCGACGCTGACTGCACAGCAGCCGGAGAATAATTTGATTCGAGTGGCCCTGCAAGCCATGGCCGCGGTTCTCGGCGGCTGCCAATCCCTGCATACAAACAGCCTTGACGAGGCGCTGGCGCTTCCGACGGAGCAATCGGCGCTGCTGGCATTGCGTACGCAGCAGATCATAGCCGCTGAAACGGGTGTTGCGAACACCATTGATCCGGTGGGCGGTTCTTACGCCATCGAGTATTTAACCGGCGAAATTGAGCGCGGAGCTTCGGCCTACATTGCTAAGATCGACTCGCTTGGTGGAATGCTGCGCGCTATCGAGGCAGGTTTCGTACAGGCAGAAGTGCAGCAAGCGGCTTACGAATACCAACAGGCGGTGGAGCGCGGTGACGTCGTTGTTGTCGGCGTAAATCGATTTACAGAAGACGAAGCGCGGCAGATTCAGACCCTGCGAATCGATCCTGAGGTTGAGCGATCGCAAGTCGCGCACCTGAAAGCCTTGCGGGCTCGCCGGGACACAACGAAAGCAAAAGCTGCCTTGAGCGAAATCGACCGGCGTGCGCGCTCGAGTGAGAATCTAATGCCGGCCATTCTTGCTGCGGTCGAGTCCTACGCTACGGTTGGCGAGATCTCTGACACCCTGCGCCATGCGTTCGGCGAATATCAGGAATCGGTGGTCATTTAAATACTCGCCCGTGTCGAAGCCTGCAAAACTGATTTTGGCCTCAGCATCGCCTCGGCGCGCTGAAATTCTGCGCAACGCCGGATTCGATTTCGAAGTTTTTCCAGCTTCGGTTGACGAAACGCGATTGCCTCGAGAGGCAGCGACTGCCTACGTGCGGCGCGTTGCAAAGCTAAAGGCGCGGACTGCCATGCGTCACCTCCATGAAAAAGAGCGGAGAGACTTCAGCGCCATCGTGGCGGCGGATACCGTTGTGGCTGTCGAAGGATACGTGCTCGGCAAACCGAACTCCGACGACGATGCGAGGCGAATGCTTCGCCGCTTAAGCGGCAAATGGCATGAAGTGTTCACGGGACTGGCTCTTGTCGCCAAGCAATCGCGGCGAATGATTGTTGCGGTGGAAAAAACGCGAGTAGAATTCGCGAAGCTCTCAGCAAAGGAAATCGATGAATACATTCGAAGCGAAGAGCCGTTTGACAAGGCTGGCGCGTATGCGATTCAAGGCCGAGGCGGAAAATTCATTCCCCGCATCGAGGGCTGCTATTTCAACGTGATGGGACTGCCGCTGGCACGGCTATATGCAATTCTGCGCGAATTGAAGTTGCAGTGAAGGAAGTTCTGTCCCAGAGGGTAGGCAAACAGGTCTTGAACGGTGAATTGCTTGCTACTTCTTGGGTTCAGCCGCCGGCGGCGCGGTCGTCGTTGACGGCGGAGGCGCAGGAGCTGGCTCGTCGCGCATTCCTTGCTTAAATTCCCTAATACCGGATCCGATTCCGCGCATCATCTCGGGAATTTTCTTGCCCCCGAAAAGAACCAGCACAACCAGAACAACTATGGCGATGTCCATTGGTGAATCCAATATCGCCACGAGGTTAATCGCATGATGCCACATATTTCGCCGCCTTTCCGACTTTGGGCATAGGATAGCCCGTAACAATACTGTCGGGTGTAGTTCGCTTACAGTATAACACGCTCGTCGCCGGAGCGCCGCGTCAACCCTGTCCGGTCCGTGTATTCCAGCAGGGGTATGGCATGTTTGCGGGTTACGCCGGCAAGGTCCTTGAAAGCTGCAATCGGCAACCGCTCTCCGTGAGCGCGCTTGTAATCAGAAAGAAGAGTCGAAAGTCTTGCCAGCGCAGTTGCGTGAAACACCATTTCCTCGGTGACCTTCACAAGAATTTTTTCGCGGATCAGCAACTGCAGGAGCTTTCGGGCTCGTGCTAAATCGACGGCGACGCGGCCAAGCACGTCATTCAATGACGGCGCAGTAAGCCCAGCGCGCTCAAACTCTCGCGCAATCTGGTCCTGCGCCTTTGATTCCTGGTCGGACAACGGGATCTCGCGCTTGGCGCGCTGTACCGTATCCCCGGTGATAACAATCCTTCCGTGGCGAACGAGTTCGTCGAGAACAGCGCGAAATGTCTCTATTCGAAGCCGCGGTGCGATTCGTGCGCGTAGCTCTTGTTTGGCAATGCCTTGAGCAAGCGAATTTGTCGAGTGGAACTCATTTACCTCGTGCTCGGCCTTACGGCGTAATGCAGCCATTGCCTCACAGGAAATTGCAATCCAGGGCTGGGTCGAGACGAGTTGAATCTTCTTGGCATCGCTAAGTTTTCGCGCAGTCTCACGCAACTCGCTTTCGAGCCATCCTGTGCGCGCGACAAGTTGCGCCATGTCCACTCCGTACGCGTCGGCGGCGACGACGGCATGCAGGATTTCCTCCCGGTTTCCATCTTCGAGTGTGGTTAGGAACTCCAGGACGCCCGCATCGCGCTTCTTGTGGCGCGGCGCCAAGGCATCTAAAACGACGCCTCCCCCGATCGTCACCACAGGTGAAAACTGACGGATGATGAAGCGGTCGCCAGGGAGCGCCAGCAGCGGCGCATCGAGGCGAATCTGCGCAAAGGCGTTACCGCCTGGCGCAAGATGGTCCGCACCGAGCAGACTCACCTCCGCGACTCTTTCCGCGGCGCCGCAATGGAAATGAACGCGGGAATGCTCCTTCAGCGTTTGTGCGGAAGACAAGAGCGCGACGCGCGCGTCAAGGCGGCCCGTCGAACGAAACACGCCCACCGGGGCGAGAACCATTCCGCGTTCGACTTCTGCCACCTCGATGTTAGTGAGATTAACAGCGGTGCGTTGGCCTGCGGAGGCCCGCACAACTGCATGTCCGCCTGAATGCAAGCCTCGTATGCGCGAACGCTTTTTCGCTGGCAATAGCTCGACTTCCTGCTCGGACGTCAGTGTTCCCGAGATCAAAGTTCCTGTCACGACCGTGCCGAATCCTTGCATGACGAACGCGCGATCAATGGGCAGCCGCGCATGCTGGGACGTGTCTCTTGGCCGAGATTCGAGCGCAATCTGCCGCATCTCGCGCTTTAATTCGTCCAGTCCAGCACCGGTGCGAGCGCTCACGGCAAGAATGGGGGCGTCCTGAAGAAAAGACCCCCGCACGAACTCTTCCAGCTCCAGTTTCACAAGTCCAAGCGTATCCGCATCAACCAGATCGGATTTTGTGATGACCACGAGCCCCCTCTGGACCCCCAAGAGGCGGCAAATCTCAAAATGCTCGCGCGTTTGAGGTTTGATGGATTCGTCGGCTGCCACAACCAGCAACACGATATCGATTCCGCCGGCGCCGGCCAGCATGTTGCGAACGAACTTTTCGTGTCCGGGTACATCTACAAAACCTGCTTGAACATCGCCCAGATTGAGGAACGCGTACCCAAGATCAATCGTGATTCCGCGGCGCTTTTCTTCCTCCAAACGGTCCGGGTGCGTCCCAGTGAGCGCCTCCACAAGCGCCGACTTGCCATGATCAATGTGCCCGGCTGTGCCGAAGATGACGTGTTTGACCATAGCCCTTACTTGCTCATGCCATGTGGATGCCGATCAGAATAATTCGATCCTAACTGAGCCTTTCCGTGGCGGTCAAACTGTGGAAGCAAAACAGTGCAGGTTTGGCATAACTCGAACTTCTGCCGATTAGCGTAGAACCTTCAGGCGTGAGGGTGGGCCTTGTCGTAAACGCTCATCAGTTGCTCGATCGTGGCATGCGTGTATCGCTGCGTTGTGGAGAGAGAGGCGTGCCCTAATAACTCTTGAATGGCCCGAAGGTCAGCGCCATCAGCGAGCAAGTGAGTGGCGAAGGCGTGCCGCAACGAGTGCGGATGCAACCTGAGATTCGGAGTAAGCAGCCGCGCATACTTTCTGACAACGTTGAAAACCGTCCGTTTGGTCAGCCGCCCGCCGCGGTTATTTAGGAAGACTGCCTTGTTCCGGGAGCCGGATTTTGTGCGCTCGATAATGCGTTGCCTCACCGGCCAGTATTGTTCGAGCGCGGCATGTGCCTTGCTGCCATAGGGAACGACGCGCTCTTTCCGCCGTTTGCCATACACATGAATCATCCGCTCGCTCGAATCAATATTGGATATGTCCAGTCCGGTGAGCTCGCTCACGCGGATGCCACAGCCATATAACATCTCAAAGATCGCCCGGTCTCGAAGAGTCCGGTCCTGCGAGATCTGGCTTACTTTAGCAGGTGAAGGTTTGCCAGCCTTTCGCTTGGACGTGGCCTGTGCGATGGTCTCCGGAGTCAGCCGGTCCAACAGGCTGTTCATTTCTTCCGCTGTTGAGACACTCGGAACGCGCTTCGGTAGCTTGGGACGAGACACGAGGCAGGCCGGATCCTTCTTCACGATGCGTTCACGGGCGCAATAACGAAAAAAAGAACGCAACGCGGCCAGCTTCCGCGCGATGGAGCTTTTTTCGAGTCCACGGTCGTAAAGATGATTCATGAACTCGCGGATGACCAGATGATCCACCAGACCGAGAGCCATTGGTTTTTCGCCGGGCGGAGTCAAATAGGCAACGAACTGCTCCAAGTCAATTTTGTAGTTCTCGATTGTTCTCGGCGAGGCGTTGCGAACGTATTGCAGGTAGTAGAAAAATTTTTGGATGGCCGCTTGAATGTCTTCCATGGCAGCCCGCGTTCCTATGTTTTCGCTGTGACTTCGACCGGTTCCGCGTTTTGCACGGAAGACTCTTCGGGAGACTGAACTTCCCAGTCGCAACCTTCTTTCAAGCACGAACGGAATACGCCCTGCTTCGTCCGCTTCAACACGATGAACGGCGCGCCGCATTTCGGACACGGCTCCGCGATCGGTTCATTCGGAGTCGTGAAATCGCAATCGGGATAGCGGCTGCAGCCGTAGAAAATCCTGCCCCGTCCGCGTCCTTTGGCGGTTCCCCGCCGCACAAATTCACCCTCGCCACATTTCGGACACTTAATCCCAAGAGTGATCGGCCGCGTGTACTTGCATTTGGGATATTTCGAGCATCCGATAAACTCTCCGAATCGCCCGTGGCGTTTCAGAAGCTGCTCGCCGCACTGCGGACACTTTTCATCGAGCGGTTCATCGGGCAGGCGCGCCTTGCGAGTGCCGGCGGCGAGGCGCCGTGTCGTTTTGCAATCGGGATAACCTGAGCACGCAAGAAACGCCCCGAAGCGCCCGCGCTTGATCACCATTTCCCGCCCGCAATTGTGGCAATACTCAACGGTGTTTGCGCCTTCAACCTCTTCAGCAGCGTCGGCGATGTCGCGAATGTAATCGCAGTCCGGATAGCGTTCGCAGCCGAGGAAAAATCCGTGACGGCTGATGCGCTCAAGCAGTTTGCCTTTGCCGCACTTCGGACAAATTTCATCGGTCGGGATGCCGGCCTTGTACGACTCCATCTCGCCTTCGGCCTTTTCCAAATCGTCCTCGAAATGCTTCCAGAAGACCTTCACCGACTTGCGCCAAGGAAGTTTGCCTTCTTCGATTTCGTCAAGCTCATCCTCGAGGCGCGCCGTGAAACCGACATCGAAAATATCTTCAAAACTCTTCACTAACAGGTCGCTGACTTTCTCGCCCAGCAGCGTGGGCGTGAAGCGCCCCTGGTCTTTGTTTACATATTCGCGCTCGACGATCGTGGAGATGATGGCGGCGTAAGTGGACGGGCGTCCGATTCCCTTGTCCTCCAGCTCTTTAACGAGAGTGGCTTCCGTGTAGCGCGGCGGAGGCTCGGTGAAATGCTGGTCGGGCCGGATTTTCTGGAGCTGCAGCTTTTCGCCTTCGCTGACGCGCGGAAGCGTGCGCCCCTCGGCGTCGGCATCGTCTTCGGCGGCTGGCGCTGCACCGGGAGTGGCGTCTGCAGCTTCTCCCTTGTCTTCATCTTCGCGCGACGCGGAATACGCTGCGAGGTAGCCATCGAATTTCATCACTGAGCCGCTGGCGCGGAACGTATAGTCGCCCGCAGCAATATCGATCGTGGTCTGGTCGAACACCGCTGGAACCATTTGCGAAGCGACGAAGCGCTGCCAGATCAGCTGATACAGCTTAAACATGTCCTCATCCAAATAACGCTTCACGTCCTCCGGCGACCGGGTCACATCCGTAGGCCGGATCGCTTCGTGAGCTTCCTGCGCCTGCTTCTTGGATTTGAAATAGTTCGGCTTCTCCGGCAAGTACTTCGGGCCGTAACTGGAACCCACAAAATCCCGCACTTGCGCAATCGCGTCATTGGATACGTTCACGGAATCGGTGCGCATGTACGTGATCAAAGCCACCGAGCCTTCATCGCCCAGATCCACACCTTCATAAAGGCGTTGGGCTAACGTCATCGTGCGCTTGGCGGAAAACCGCAGGCGATTGTAAGAAGCTTGCTGCAGCTTGGACGTCGTGAACGGCGGAGGAGCCCAGCGGCGTTTCTCCTTCTGTGTGACGTTTGAAACCTGCCATGAAACGCGCTCGACCGCGTCTACGATTCCCTTGGCTTTTTCCTCGTTCGGAACCTCGATTTCTTCGCCCTTGTAGCGCCACAGTTTCGCTTCAAACGCCGGCGGCTCTGCTCCCGCGAGCATCGCGTGAATCGTCCAGTATTCTTTGGGGTTGAAAGCGCGAATCTCGCGCTCGCGGTCAACGATCAGCCGCAGTGCCACGGTTTGGACGCGGCCGGCGGAAAGCCCCCGGCGAACTTTGTCCCACAGCAGCGGTGAAATCTTGTAGCCGACTAAACGATCTAGCACCCGGCGCGCCTGCTGCGCATCAACCAGATTCGTGTTCAACGCCCCGGCATTCTCAAATGCCGCCTTAATGGCCTTCGGCGTGATTTCGTGGAACATCACGCGGAACACCTTTCGTCGGTCAACTTTGTTCCTGCTCGATCTTGCCTTTTTGGCTTGCAGCTTCTTGGCCTTCTTCTCGCCTTTGCCATTGTTGCTACCGTTTGTCTCCTCTGGCTCGACGGCTGTCTCCGTGCCGGTCAGAAAATCAACCAGATGGGCGCCGATGGCTTCGCCTTCGCGGTCAGGGTCGGTGGCCACATAGATGGCGTCGGCTTCCTTACCCAGCTTCTTTATTTCGTTCAGGATTTTTGATTTGCCGGGAATCACATCGTACGTAGGCTCAAAATCCTTCTTAATATCGATGCCCAACTCTTTCTTGGGCAGATCCTTCACGTGGCCGTACGACGCCCGCACGGTGTAGTTGCGGCCTAGGTATTTATTGATTGTTTTCGCCTTGGTCGGCGATTCAACGATTACCAGAGAACGAGCCATGTATTTCTGAACTTTTCCTTCTCCGCTCCTCGCGGGTTACAGCATCACCTTCAAAAACTGCTTGCCTGGCAATTGTTGTACCAGGCCTTTCATCTCCAATTCAAACAGCGCCGAAAGAACCTCGGACGAATTCATCCGCGACTGCTCGACAAGCTCGTCCACGTGTTTCGACGAGTCCACAGCCAGCAACGCGTAAAGCGTCTTCTCGGCCGGAGAGAGCCCCTCTTCAATGAGCGATGCCCGCTCTGCGCCGTTCGTTGTCTCCACCGGCAAAAGCTCAGCGCGAATCGGCGTCGGCAACTCCTCGACAACGTCTTCCCAGCTCGTCACTAGCTTTGCTCCCTGCTTAATCAGCTGATTCGGCCCGAAGCTCGCAGGCTGCGTGGCATTACCCGGAACGGCAAACACTTCGCGGCTGAACTCCATCGCCAGCCTCGCCGTGATCAACGAACCTGAATACTGTGCGCCTTCAACCACTACGACCCCCCGCGTCATTCCCGCTATAAGCCTGTTCCGTATCGGGAAATTCTGCGGTGCTGGAAACGTTCCCATAGGGAACTCCGATATGATGGCCCCTCGCTCCTCAATTTCAGCAAAAATCTTTCGGTTCTCTTTCGGATAGATAACGTCCACCCCACAGCCAAGAATTCCGACAGTCGCGCCCTGAGCCGGGCCCAGCGCCCCCTTATGCGCGATTGCGTCGATTCCGCGGGCTAAGCCGCTGACCACCAGCAGCCCGCGAGCAGCTAGGTCGCGCGCCAACCTCTCCGCCATTTGATTCCCGTAAGGCGTCGGGCGTCGCGTGCCAACAATGCCGATGGAATGCCGGTTAAGAAGTTCTGCGTTTCCTTTGACATACAAAAGCGGCGGGGGGTCGTAAATCTCCCGCAGCATCTGCGGATACAGCGGTTCATCCCAGGTGATGAGTCGGCATTTCGCGGCTTCGGCTTGCGAAAGCTCCTTGGCCGCCGCGCTTAAGGACTGGCGGGAATGAATCGCCTGCGCCACCGCCGAGGGAACGTTTTGCGCCTCTAGGGCGGTGAGGGAAGCGTTGAAAACGGCGTCAGGGCTGCCGAATTCTCGAAGCAGCTTGCCCGTCAGACGCGCGCCCAAGCCCGGAGTGAGCGCGAGCGCCAACCATCCCAAGTATTGGTCGGGACCCATTTCCGTTTGATTGTCCGCGGTTGAGCCTACGCAGGGCGTGCCTGTATTGTCAAGTGTGGGATTGCCTACATAACTAATAGACGGCTACTCCCAGCCGTCATCGCCAATCGGGTCGCCCGCCGGAGGTGGCACTGGATGCGTCAAACGCGCCGCTGCAGGATTCTTCTCAAAGGCATCAATTTCGCGCGCTGAATAGAAGCATTCCGCCCGGCGCGTTACGTCCGACGAAGATTGACCCTGCCTTTCCATCCATTTCCTCAACTCGTCAAGCTTCAGCGACGCGATCGCGCGTGTTTGCGGCGCCGCTCGCCCATCCGCAGCGAGCGCAATCAGGTTTTCGAGCACGGCGGCATTGACCGTTTGCTGAATCTGGCCGTCATATCCGGCGGCTGGCTCTGACTTCCACGTCGCGTTCAGCACGTCGTCAATAAGTTCCGCAAATCCGGGATAACTGGCGTCGCGCGCGTGATATTCCACCATTCGTTGGTCGCGATTCGGTTCAAACAAGAGACTGGAAACGATCTCCGCCGCTGATCCCGCTGGCGTGAGGGCATCGAACGCCGGAGAAGTTTGCCGCGCAAAATTCTCATCGGATGATTCGTATTGCGGCGGACGCGGCGGGATCTGTTTCAGCAGCGACTCGGGCAACTCGAGAATCTTCGGCTGAAGCGTATCGAGCACCGCGCGAATCGCGGCCCGCTGCTCGTCTCCTGAGACGATCTCCGGGTCTTTTTGCGCGCCGCCACGCACGTCGAACGAATAATTCAAACCGCCGATCATTTTCGATACAGCGCTCACCTGGTAGCGGTGATAGAGATAGATCGGCACCAGCACATCCTCAAGCGTGGCCATCGGCGCGTCTGGACGGATCACATCCTGCGAGAATCGCTGCAACGCTGCGGCGCGGACCGCCATCACCTGTTTCAACCCATCGAGATCGTTGCTTCCCACGTCCCACAAGTGCGAAACGGGGCTGGCCGAGCCAAGAGGGCGCGCGTCCTGGTCGGTCAGATAAAGCTGGCCGCGCGAAAATGCGCCATCCAAGACTTTATCGAGCGCCTGCCGCTCGTTTGTTCCCTGCGGAAATTGCCGGTAACCGTAAGTGATGGACACTTTGTCCCATGAACCGATGCCTGTAGCATATGCGTCGGAAACGTCAGGCGCCCCGTCTGCGCCCACAGTGACTAACGGCGAAGGATAGTCCATCACTGAAGCGCGGTTGACAATGCTGGCGGCGAAGTTGTGCATCAGTCCCAGTGTGTGGCCCGTCTCGTGCGCGGCAAGCTGACGAATTCTGGCCAAGGCCATATCGTTCGCTTTGTGCAGCGCCGCCGGATCGTTCCCAAATGGATCAAGCAAGCCTCGCGCAATCAAAAAGACCTGGCGAACTCGCAGGGCGTCCAGATTGACGTGGCCGTTGATGATCTCGCCCGTTCGCGGATCGGAAATCGCCGAGCCGTACGACCATCCGCGCGTGAAGCGCGGCACCCATTCGATTACGTTGTAGCGAACGTCCATGGGATCCACGCCTTCGGGCAGCAGCTTCACCTGGAAGGCGTCTTTATATCCGGCGGCCGTGAATGCCTGATTCCACCAGCTCGCGCCCTCCATCAGCGCTGAACGCAGCGGCTCCGGAACAGCGCGGTCAACGTAATAGACAATCGGCTTGACCGGCTCGCTGACCGCGGCAGACGGATCTTTTTTCTCCAAGCGCCAATGAACGATGTAGCGCTTCTGGATCGACTCATCCACGGGAGTTGCAAAATCCATGTACTGAATCGCGAAAAATCCGGAACGCGGATCGAATTCGCGCATGTGGAATCCCGGAGGAGGCGCTTGAACAAACGAATGGTGCGTGTGAACGGTAATCGAAGTCGGATCCGGCGTGACTTCTCTCACCCAGAGGCCGGGATTTTCACCCGTGAAGGTCAACGTCGCTTCCACGTCGGAATTTTCAGGAAAATTCTTCGTGCGCGGCAGATAAATCGCGCAACGGGTCGGATCCAGTCGATACGTCCCCTGATGCGTGGCTTGCAGTTTGGAGACGATGCTGTGCGAATCACGGAGGAAGAAGCTTGTCGCGTCCACTAGAACCGAATCGCCGTTCGCCGCGGCCACGTCGAATCCCCACAGCACGGATTGCGCGAATGCCTGCTTCACCGCCTCCTGTTGGATCGGGTCATCTGTGACTGCGCGAAAGCGTTCGTTCTCAGCAACCAGCAAAACACGTGGTCCACTGCGCTCGAAATGCACAACTTGCGTTTCGCCCGGTTGGCCGCGGTCGAGGCCAATATCGTTCGACCCTACGCCGTAAGGGAGGGACTCGACGTAGAGAAACTCCGTATTCCACTTGTCGATCTGCAGCCAGACTTTTCCCTCGCGCGCATCCCAGTAATACGTGAAGAAGCCCGGAAACTTCTGCATGTCTGCAGTTTTTTCGCCAATGCTCGGAAGCGGCTTCTCGTCAGCAGCCACGACAGACTTGCGAGAGACAGGAAAAAAACTTGCTATTAAAATCGCAAGGAACAATCCGACTGTGCGCTTCATAAATCCCTCCCGGAACGATTGCCGACGGTGTTTATATCAGAATCGACGCGCAAGATTCACGCTCGTTCATTTTCTTGGGCTTCGACGGACCGTTCGGATATAGTGCCCGCCAGAAAAACTGGGCCTGCCGGTCGTCGAGTCTGGGTTGTGACGAATCCGCACACGAGGTGTTCAGCCTATGAATGAAGAAGCAAATCGCACGAAGCTTTCGATTTTGGTCTACCTGGTTCTCACCTTCGCGTTCAGCGCAATTTTTTACCGGCTGATTATTCACAGAGGATCGCTCGGCGCGGGCGGCGGTCTCTTTGTCCTTGGCCTGATGTGGTCGCCGGGAACAGCGGGGCTTCTGACGCGGTTGCTTTTTCAAGGGAACCTGCGCGGACACGGCTGGGGCTGGGGCAAGACGAAATATCAATTCGCGAGCTATTGGATACCGCTCGCCTACGCGGCCGCCGTCTATCTGCCGCTGTGGTTCTTCGGCTTCTCGAACTTCCATGCGCCCCGCGTCGCCACTTTCGCTCAGCGACTGCTGCATCACGGGGCAGTAACGTCGTCATCTGTCCTCACATATTTTATTTTCATCGCGACTGTCGGCATGGCTGGCTCGTGCATCTCTGCTCTTGGCGAAGAGCTCGGCTGGCGCGGATTCCTGGTTCCTCAGCTCGCCAAGATCATGCCATTTCGTGGCGTGGCGCTGACCAGCGGCGTTATCTGGTCGCTTTGGCATTACCCTTTGATTCTGCTCGCCAATTATCACGGCGAGGGTCCAACGTGGTATTCACTGATGTGCTTCACGGTGATGGTGATCGGGATTGCCTTTTTATTTGCATGGATGCGGCTCAAGTCAGGCAGCGTCTGGACCGGGATGTTCTTGCACGCGAGCCACAATATTTTCATTCAAGCATTCTTCGACCCGCTGACTCGTCCATCGTTCGCGACAAAATATCTCACCACGGAATTCGGCGCGGGCCTTGCGATTATGGCCATAATCATTGCCCTGATTTTTTATGGGAAGCGCGGCGAGCTTCCGCGAACTGAATCGGCGAGCAATTCCGCGACGGCAATCGCGCAACCAGCATAGTCTTCGAAAGCCTGGAGTGCTGCGGGTTCCGGGTCAGGGCTCAGGGACCGGATAAATAATTCTGCCATCGCGGAACGTGTAATTCACGCGCGTAAGCGCTCGAATGTCGTCTTGTGGATCGCCCGCTACCACCACAAGGTCCGCGTTCAGCCCCGGCTTCACTTGGCCGCGAATGTTGCTTTCGCCGAACCGCCTTGCTGGAGCCGAGGTCAGCGACTCGAGAATCTGCGGAAAGTCCATTCCTGACCGCTTCATGAGCGAATACTCGACTGCAGGGTCGTAATCCTCCAGGAATCCAACATCCGTCCCAAAGAGAATCGGCCCCTTGGCAGCGGAAAAGTCCTGCACCTCGTTAAGAATATCTTTCAAATTCGAATCCTTCATGAAGAGCTTCAGCGTAGGAATCATCCACATCCCTTGTTGCTTCATTCGCGTGGTGTACGACCGGTTCCATCCATGCAAGTCTTCGACGGCATGCGCGAGAACGTCCACATTGGCCTCCAGAGCGATCTGAAACCCCGCGACGTTCGAAGGGTGCGCAAAGACGAGTTTCCCTTTCTTGTGTGCTTCGTCCGCCGCTGCTTTAGCAACCTCAACGGGCATGGTGACCACTTGCCCTCGAGCGACCCACGAACCGGTGAACAGCTTGATCACATCCGCGCCTTGAGCAACGTGTTCGTCAACCTGCTTCACAGCATCGGCGGCAGTCGCTGGCTGCGGCAACCGTTTCAGAATATCCGGCGGCAGGGTGCTCTTTACGTAGTAGGGAACTCCGTCAGGAGGGTACAGCGGCGTACCGGCGGTTAAAATTCGCGGTCCGAGCAATTCTCCTGAATCCACTCGCTGGCGCAGGGCCTTTGTGTTTTCGAGATTCGATCCGGTATCAACGACGCTGGTAAAACCGTATCTCGTGAACATATCCGCTAATTGCTGTGTTAATTCGTCCCCGGGCAATTTCGCTGCATCATTCCATTTCGGCTCCGTAAAATGAACGTGGCTGTTCTGGAATCCAGCCATGATGCTCATTCCGCCGCAATCCACAATTCCCACGCCTTGAGGAACGTGTACTTGCGACCGGCTTCCGACGGCAGCGATCTTTCCGTCACGAATGATGACGACTCCGTTTCCAATCACCTGCAACGGCGAAACGTAAACCCTTGCGCCCACCAGTGCGATGGCCCCTTCGTCAAGTTCCTGCGAACGGGCGAATGCTGGCTTTGGCGCGTTGAAAAAAATCGCGGCGGATGTCGCAAGTACCAGGCCGAATGCAAGAATCCACGTCTTAATCTTCACGGCGGCTCACCTCGCGTCTGGCTGGATGCGCACGGCGAAACGCATCGCTGCAAATGAATGGTCTCGTTACAGGAGAATCTGTTGGCATCTTATGCTGTGCCTGCCCTCGTTTCAATCCGCGGGCCTGTGTTATATTGAGAATTCTAATTCATTCCCCGATTTCGATGAGCAAACTCAGAATCTCCATCGTCGAATATCTCAACACCGCGCCTCTCGTTTGGGGCTTCACGGAAGGGCCGCTTGCCGGGAAATACGACCTTTCGTTCGCGTTGCCCTCGAAGTGCGCCGACGCTTTGCGGCAGGGCGAAGTCGATGTCGCCATTATTCCCGCCATCGAATATCAGCGAATCGAAGACCTCGTAGCCCTGCCCGGAATGGCGATCGCTGCCAAAAACGAAGTGCACAGCATTCTGGTCGTTTCGAAGAAACCCATCGACCGCGTCCGCAGCGTGGCGCTAGACACCAGTTCGCGAAGCTCCACCGCTCTCGTAAAACTGTTGGCCGCGGAAAACTGGGGAATCACGCCTGAGTTTATCGATGCCGAGCCGGATCCCCCGGCGATGCTCGCGAAAGCGGACGCCGCTCTTATCATCGGCGATCCCGCGCTTCGCATAGCCGTGAAATTCGACTACCTGTTCGGCAAGAAACCGAAAGAGGGAGACTGCTGCCACGGAGACCCTGACGAGTTACCCGTGCAGGGATACCCGGCTCTTTTCGTTTACGATGTCGCATTTCAATGGCGTGAAATGACAGGCAAGCCCTGCGTGCTGGCAATATGGGCGGGACGCCAGGATAAAATCACGCCGGAAGTCGTCGCGGACTTTCAGGCGTCCAAGAAATTTGGACTTGATCACATTAGAGAGATTGCTGAAGCTGCCTCCCTGAAACTTGACCTTCCCGTGCAAACGCTCGAAACCTATCTCCGCGAAAATATCGACTTTTCGCTCGACGAAGAGAATCTTGCCGGACTGAATCTGTACTTCGAAAAATGCGCGGCTGCGGGGATTATCCCCCGCGCGCGCCAACTGCGTTTCGTTTCATCTCCGAGCACAACAACAGCGCGGCAAGGAGCGTGAGCCATGGCTAATTCCGCGGGAGCAACGAAGCTCGGCACTCTGCGGATTCTCCGCCGCTACCCGTTCAAAAGCATGGCCGGCGAGGACGTGGCTGAAGCATTTGTTACCTTTGCTGGGCTCGTCGGCGACCGCGCTTATGCTTTTGTCGATCGAAACAAGCATTCCAATTTCCCTTGGATGACCGCGCGGCAGAGCCACGAGATGCTGCTGTTTCGTCCGCGTTTCCTCACGCCGCCGAATACCGCGAACGAGCATCCGTCGCAGTCCGATTTCGTAGCGGAGGTTGTCACGCCGGAGGGCCAGACGCTTCGTCCTTCCGATTCTTCGTTCACTCCATATTTTGAAAAGCGGTTCGGCCGCCAACTCGAGCTGCGTTTTTCAGAACGCGCCATGCAGGACGCGTGTCCCGTTTCTTTGCTGGGCCTTGCAACTGTCAAATCGCTCAGCGAAGAAGCAGGCATTCCGCTGGAACACACGCGCTTCCGCGCCAATTTCTACATCGAATGGGACAACGCCAAGCCTTACTACGAAGACCAGCTGACCGGCGCAAGCCTGCGTATCGGCGAGAAATTCACCTTCACTGTCGTGCAGAACAATTTGCGTTGCGCTATCATTACTCTCGATCCTAAGACGGGTCAGGCCTCACCCGAAGTGGGAAAGCTGGTCGCTAGAAATCACGGCAATTGCTTCGGCGTTTACGGTTCCGTATTGCAAGAAGGTATCGTGCGGGAAGGCGATCCCGTTTTCTCATATGAAGGCACGAAGGTAATGTAGAGCAGCCGAATGGGCATCACGCAACAGGAAGCGCTCGATCTCTTCAACTCCGACGACCTTGTCGGCATCGGCATGGCTGCGAACGAAGTTCGCCGCAAGAAAAACGATCCGCGCGTCGCAACTTATCAGATCGACCGCAACATCAATTACACGAATTTCTGCACGGAATACTGTTCGTTTTGCGCCTTCTACCGCCCGCTCGGCCACAAGGAAGGCTATGTCTTAACGTTCGAGGAAATGTACAAGAAAATCGAGGAGATGCTCGACCTCGGCGGAACCGGAGTCCTGTTGCAAGGCGGCCTGCATCCCGATCTGAAGATCGACTACTACGAAAATTTACTGTCTTCGATCGGGGAGCGCTATCCACAAGTGCACCTGCACTGTTTTTCCGCGCCAGAGATTATCTGTATCTCTGAAGTTTCCGGCTTATCCATACGCGACACAATCGCGCGTCTCGCGGACGCAGGACTCGCTTCCATTCCCGGCGGCGGCGCCGAAATTCTGGATGACGAAGTTCGTCATCGCATCTCGCGCCTGAAGTGCACCGCCGACGAGTGGGAAAACGTGCATCGCACCGCGCATTCGCTCGGCATGCGCACCACGGCCACGATGATGTTTGGCTGCGGCGAAGAATATCGCCACCGCGTCAACCACTTCGAGCGCCTTCGCCGCATTCAGGAAGACACCGGCGGATTCACTGCCTTCATTCCCTGGATGTTTGCGCCAGAAAATACCCCTCTGGGCAAGAAAATTCCCGAAGCGACCGCCGTCGAGTATCTGAAAACTCTCGCCATCAGCCGGCTCTACTTCGACAACATCGATCACATTCAGTCCAGCTGGCTCACGCCCGGAATAAAAGTGTGCCAAGTTGGTTTGCAATTTGGCGCCGACGACGTGGGCAGCATTCTCATCGAAGAAAACGTGGTCTATGCCGCCGGCGTACGCAATCGCACCAACGAGGCCGAACTTCGCCGCGTGATTTCCGACGCGGGGTACATTCCTGCCCAGCGCGACACGCTCTATCGCGCGTATTATTTGAAGTGAGAAATAAACCGGAATACAGTCAGGATTTCTTAATCACGCGGATTTCCAACTCCAGCTCTGCCTCTTCCGGAATTTCCACGGCACTCACAGGCACAAGCACACCGCCACGATAACGCGCGCGGATTCGCAGAGGTAGGGAAGGTCGTTCGGCGTTCCTTTCTCGTGGCGAAGCAATCGCCGGTTTGCTCCCGCTGACATCTCCGCCATCGAGCGCCAGGTTTGCGAGCGCGTCCGCGTCGCTGTTCTGTTCGCGCGGGACGTGCTCGATGACAAAATACTCCAGCCCTCGCGTCAACTTCTGCGCGCGCTCATACAGCGGTTTCAGCTCCTCGTTCTTGACCCTGTAGCGTCCCTGCATTTGCCGCACCAGCAACTCCGAATCACTCCGCACACGCAGCGCGCGAATCGAGTTCGCCGCCGCATAGTCGAGCGCTGCAAGCAGCGCGTAGTATTCAGCAACATTGTTCGTCTTGCGCCCGATGCGTTTCGCGATTCCTGCGATTTTCGCTCCGTCCGGCCCCCGGAGAATTACCGCATAAGCAGCCGGGCCCGGATTGCCTCTCGAAGCACCATCAATATTCGCAACGTGTACTCCGGGTGGCGGCGCAGCATGGGTTTCATCAAATAGGCGGGCGCTCAAGGGCGCTGGCGTCTTGTGGGTAGGAGTCATCGAAGATCGAACGCAATCAGCGCCCGGTGGTGCGCAGGCAAAGATGCGCGGAGTACCGCAAAATGCTCAGCCTTCGCCGTTCTGTGCTGCCGACGCTTGCGCGGCGGCCTGAGTCGCTGGCGGTTCAATATAATAAAGAATGCGCGTGCAAAGCTCGCAGTGGTAGAGGTCCGTTGTGTTTTCGCGGCGCAAAATCTGAAACACCTGCGGCCGGATTCGCGCGCCACAAGCCGAACACGCTTCGCCGCGAACTTCCGCTACGGCAATTCCGCCGTGCTTCTTGGCGATTCGCTGGTAATGGTCAAGCAAATCTTCGGGAATCAGCTTTACGACATTCGCGCGCTCGGCTTCGAGTTCGGTGAGCTCCTTTTGGGCGATGCTCTTTTCCGCTTCGACCTCTGCGCGTTCCGTGCCGATCTGCTCCTCGACTTGCTTGAACGTTTTTTCTGCGGCTTTTACCTGCCGGTCATACTGCTCACCTGAAACCATCTGTTCCAGCAGCCGGTCTTCTGCCTTGGCGATCTCCGCTTCCGCCATTTCCACTTCGTGCTGCAGCGCCTTGTAA
>DATFQU010000139.1:0-15312 GCA_035264005.1 Candidatus Acidiferrales bacterium | reverse complement strand
GGCGACGGAGCGGCTGTACTACGACGACGCATTCCTGCGCGAATTCGATGCGGCCGTGATTGCGTGTGAACCCGCGGGCGATCGCTGGCATCTGCGGCTCGACCGCACCGCGTTTTATCCCACGTCGGGCGGGCAGCCGTTCGACACGGGCAAGTTGAACGACGTAGCCGTAGTCGACGTGTCGGACGAGCACGGCGACGAGATTATTCACGTCGTCGAGCGGCCCGTTGTGTCGACCGAAGTGCACGGCGTCATCGACTGGCAGCGGCGCTTCGACCACACGCAGCAGCACACCGCGCAGCACATGCTTTCCGCGGCGTTTATCGAGTTGTTCGGATTTCAGACTGTCTCGTTTCATCTGGGGAGAGATATTTCGACCATCGATTTGGCGACGCCGTCCGTGGTGGCGCGGCATTTGGACGAAGCGGAGCGGCGCGTCAACGAGATTATTTTCGAGGATCGCGAGATTACGGTGCGTTACGGGACGGCGGAAGAGTTGGCGCAGCAGGGCATTCGCAAAAAAGTGGAGCGGGAGGGAACGCTGCGCGTGATCGATATAGAGGGATTTGACCGCCAGCCATGCGGCGGCACGCATCTTTCGCGCACGGGCCAAGCGGGAATGTTGCTGATTCGCAAATGCGAGCGGCAAAAGCAGAATTGGCGCGTGGAATTCACGGCGGGATTTCGTTCGCTCACAGCGGCGCGCGCGGATTTGATGGTATTACGCAGCACAGCGGAACAGATTGGATGCGGGATGGCCGAACTGCCGCAAATGGTCGGCAAGATGCAGGACGAGCGGCGCGCGAGCCAGCGCGAAGCAAAGAAGCTCACGGAACGGCTCGCGGAGTTGGAAGCTGCAGAATTGCTCGCGAGCAAAGCGGAAAATTCTGCCGATGGAAGAAGCAAGATTGTGAGCGCCGTTTTCGAAGATGCGGCAGCGAGTTACCTGGCGATGCTGGCCGCGAAGCTCGTGGCGACTCCGAATGTGCGAACTGTGCTTGCCAGCCGTAGCGGGAAGGCAATCGTGGTCGCGCAATCGGCAGGCCTCGAAGGTGATATGGGCGCGTTGCTGCGCGAATTGCTGACGAAGGCTGGCGGAAGCAAAGTTTTCGCCCAGGGAAGCGTAGGCGACGCGGCCGCGATTGATGGGATCGTCAGCGAAGCGCGTACGCGATTACTAGCGTGAAACCCACGAATGCTATACGCGGATAACTCTGCGGGGTATGATGTACGCCACAGGTAAGTGTAGGCCAATAAAACAATGAAATCGGTCGCGGATGAATGGATTACTTGTACGATCTTCAGGCGCATAGCGATAGTGGTTCTGATGTTGCTGTTGTCCGCTGGTGCCACTTTTGCGCAAGCGGGTTTCTTTGGGGTCATGCCACTGACTCAGGGCCGGACGTTTTGGAATCCAATCGTCGGGTCGGGCGCGGTGTATCGAATTGACGTCGAGGGCGACGCCCTCAGCAATGGAACGATGGAGGTCGACGTTCTCGGTAAAGAGCGCGTAAATGGGAAGGACGCATTTTGGGTACAAGTTGTTGGAAAGACCTTTGGCAAGCCGGAGTGGGTTTGGAAAAGGCTGGTGGATGGCGCGTCCCCCCACCAAATCTTTAAGTCGGTCTTTCAACTCTCGGGACATCCACCGATAGCACTAACAGTACCCGGGCAGGCTACACAAGCGCACCAAGCCGAGAATGAATCATACATCGGTCGAGAGGTGATAACCGTACTCGCCGGAACCTTCGAGTGCGACCATTATCGGTCGAGGAATAGTCCGACGGACGACGTGTGGCTGAGCAAGAAAGTGGTCGTTTGGGGTGTCGTTAAGGAACAAGGCACACACAATGGAAAGGTTGTTCATATGATGTTGGTAAGAACGCTCACTCATCCGAAGGACAGGATTCCGGCAAGTCCACTGAACCGCATCTTCTGAGGATCTTCAGTTCTCGCTCTTGATGCTGCAAAAACCGTTACAAAAAATTGAAATCGCGCCTCTCGTTGCGTTTCTTGCGCCTCAGGCTGTATGATGAAACTCGTTTCCGCTGTTTGACTTATCACACCTGTGGGCGGCTAGCTCAGCTGGGAGAGCATCGCGTTCGCAACGCGGGGGTCGGGGGTTCGAATCCCCTGCCGTCCACCAATTTGTGCGCTACCTGGTAGGTCACCGTCGTAATTCCGCCTGTATAATGCCGCGATGGAAAGCTGGCTGCGCGCAGCGAAGTGGCTCTTAGGGCCGGAATCCGGCGAAGCGGGCCATCTCGGTTCGCGGTGGATTTTTCTTCGCGCGCTGGGCGTGATTTTCTTTTCCGCGTTTTATTCTCTCGTTTATCAAGCCGAAGGACTGATCGGGCCGAACGGGATTCTGCCCGCAAACATGTATTTGGACACGATTTCCAAATACGAGCATGGCCTGGCCAAGCTTTGGTACGCGCCATCGGTGTTCTGGCTCAGTGCGACGGATCGCGCGTTGATGATCGTTTGCTGGATTGGCATGATCGCCGCGGCGCTTCTGTTTCTGAATATTTGTCCGCGCGGGATGACGGCGATCTGCTTCGTGTGCTTTCTTTCGTTCATTGGAACGCTGCAGGACTTTGCCAGCTATCAATCGGACGGAATGCTGCTGGAAGCAGGCTTTCTGTGCCTGTTTTTTGCGCCGTGGGGGGGGCGGCCGAAATGGGGGGCGTTCAGCCCTCCTGCGCGCGCGTGCACGTTTCTGTTGTTGTGGGAGTGGTTCCGCATCTACTTCGAATCAGGCATGGCGAAAATGCTGGGCGGCGATCCGGAGTGGCGGCACTTCACCGCGATGTATGAGTATTACCAGAACGGGCCGCTGCCGACGTGGATTGGATATTACGTTCAACACGCGCCGCACTGGTTCCACTGGGCGACGGCGCTCGCGACGATTGTGATGGAACTCGGAATCGTGCTGATGCTTTTCCTACCGCGGCGGCTCCGCTTGATTTGTTTTTTCATTGTAACGCCGTGGGAAATTGGCGTGATCCTGACGGCGAACTATGCGTTTTTGAACTATCTGGTTCTCGCGCTCGGCTTTTTGCTGTTGGATGACCAGTTCCTCGTGACAATTGCGCCGAAGAAGTGGTTTCGGAAATATCACATCATGGTAGCGATGCGCGCGGAGGATGAGCGAGAAGCTCAATCAAACTCTACGGTGGTCGAGGCGAAGAAAGCCAGCAGCTCTTTTTCTCAGATGCTGCGTCCGATTTGGATGACCGTTGCGGGAATTTGCTTCGCGTGGATTTTCTATGCGACTTCCGCCCAGATGATCGGAATGTTGATCCCGAATAATCCGCTCCCGCAATCGCCAGTCGAGGCGATTGAGCCGTTTCGCATCGCCAATCAATTTGGGCTGTTTGGAGTGATGACGCGCGGCCGCTACGAAATTGAATTTCAGGGCTCGAACGATGGCGGCAAGACGTGGACGGCGTATCCGTACCGGTATAAGCCGCAAGCGGTGAATGAAGCGCCGGGAATTTACGCGCCGTATCAGCCGCGTTTCGACTGGAATTTGTGGTTCGCGTCGCTGGCAAGCTGGCGGCAGTATCAATTCGTGTTGGGCACGGAAGAAGAGTTGCTCGTGGGAAGCCACGAAGTACTGGCGCTTTTCCGAAGCAATCCCTTTCCGAATGGGCCGCCGCAGGAAATTCGCTGCGTAATCTGGCAGTATTGGTTTACGAGTTTGGCCGAGAAGCGCGCAACGGGAGACTGGTGGACGCGCAAGTTTCTCGGTTTGTATGCGCCGACGCTCGAACGGGAAGGGAATGGACATTTTGGAGTTTTGCAGATTCCTGAGCCGACAGAGCGCGAAGTTGAGCCGTAGCATTGGCGGCGAGCGTCGGGCTCACGGAGATTATTCGTAGCATCGCAAGAAAACCAACGCTGAGATCGAGGTGACGATTTATGGATTATTTATTGAAGACGGAACCTTCCGAGTATTCGTTTGCGGATTTGCAGGGCGACAAGAGCACGGTGTGGGATGGCGTTCATAATCCGGTTGCGCTCAAGAATCTTGGCGCAATGAAGCCGGGCGACCAGCTAATTATCTATGAAACTGGCGACCGCAAGAGTTCTGTGGGAACCGCCACGGTGGTCTCGGTAGACGCGTCAAATCCCAAGAATCCGCAAGTGAAACTCAAGGCGGGCGACGCGTTGAAGCCGGTCACGCTGGCGGAGATCAAAGCCAACCAAACTTTCGCGGATTCGCCTTTGGTACGCCAAGGCCGCTTGAGCGTGGTTCCGCTCACTGCCGCGCAATACAAATTCCTGACGAGTCGCTAACGAGCGCTCGCGGCAGCAAACTGAAAGTCGGTTGCTGCTGCAGTGCCGGCATCGGAATACTCTTCTTTTATTTGTGTTCCCGTGGGCGTATCATGCCCGCGCAAAATCCTAATCAGGGGTGATTTATGGGACGCTGGCATTATTTCGGCAAATGGCGGGTCGCGTTTGTTGCAGCAGCATGCGTTTTTATGATGGGCGGCACGGCATTCGCGCAGGGCAGCTTCACTCTCGACCAAGTTATGAGCTTCGCATTTCCAGATAGCCTGAGTGCAGCGAGCGGCGCGGACCGCGTCGCGTGGTCGTTCGACATCCGCGGTGTGCGCAACGTGTGGATAGCCGACGGCCCGGACTTTGCGGCGCGGCAGGTGACGCACTATTCCGACGATGATGGGCAGGCAATCGCGAGCGTCCGACTCACGCCGGACGGCAAGACCGTCCTCTACGCGCGCGGCAGCGAAACGAATTCCGAGGGAGAAGTGGCCGACCCCACGAGCGACGTGCAAAAGCCGGAACAGCAGGTATGGTCCGTGGACGTTGCGAGCGGCCAGCCGCGCTTGCTGGGCACGATGGAGTGCGGACAAGAGGACTGCGAAGACATTCAGATCTCCCCCGATGGGAAATTTGCTGTTTGGCCGGCGCGCGGAGCACTGTGGATTGCGCCTGTTTCTGGGGCCGTTCCAGCGCACCAGCTATGCTACGTACGCGGAGAGAATTCTGATCCGCGCTGGTCTCCCGACGGCAGGGCAATTGCGTTCACGAGCAACCGCGGCGATCACAGCTTTATCGCAATCTATGATTTTGGCAGCGACGCCATTCATTATTTGCACCCAAGTGTTGACCGCGACGCGATGCCGCGCTGGTCTCCGGATGGCAAAAGTATTGCCTACGTGAAAACCAATGGCGCCGAGCGCGGGCTGCCGATGATTCCGTTGCGGCCGCAGCCGTGGTCGATTTGGATTGGCGACGCCGCTAGCGGAGAAGCGCATCAAGTTTGGCGCAGTGGCGACACGATGGACGATTCCATACCGCGGCTGACCGAAGAGGATTCGTTTCATTTTGCTGCGGGCAATCGAATCGCGTTTTCCTCGGAGAAAGACGGGCGGAATCACCTCTATTCTGTTTCGACAAATGGAGGAGATGCGACGCTCCTCACTCCAGGCGATTTCGACGTGAAAGACGTTACGCTCAGTCCGGATGGCAGAACGCTTCTCTATTCTTCGAATCAGAACGACGTTGACCGGCGCCACATTTGGCGCGTGCGCGTTGACGGCGGTAGGCCCGAGGCACTGACAAAGGGCGAAACGATCGAATGGACTCCGGTGGAGCCAGGTGCCGGAAATCAAATCGTTTGCCTGGGATCTAGTGCTACATCTCCCGCGATGCCGTATCGAATCACTTCAGGCGCGCGCGACATCATCGCACGCGAAGCATTGGCGAGCGACTATCCTTCACGAGACCTCGTGACGCCCAAGCAGGTGATCTTCAAGAGCGAAGACGGCCTCGAAATTCATGGGCAGCTTTTTGTGCCGCAAGGAAGGACTGAACGCGGCCCAGCTCTCGTTTACATGCATGGCGGATCGATACGCCAAATGATGCTTGGTTTTCATCCCATGGACTACTACCACTACGCATACGCCGAAAATCAATATCTCGTCAGCAAGGGATTCGTGGTGCTTTCGGTGAATTACCGCACCGGCATCATGTACGGCCGCGCGTTTCGCGAGCCTGCGGATGGCGGCTGGCGCGGCGCTTCGGAGTACAAGGACATAGTGGCCGCGGGAAAATACCTGCAAGGGCTCTCGATTGTCGATCCGAACAAGATTGGGCTGTGGGGCGGCTCCTACGGAGGATTCCTCACGGCGATGGGGCTGGCGCGAAATTCAGATATTTACAAGGCCGGCGTCGACATGCATGGTGTGCACGACTGGTCCGCGTTTCTCTCGCGTGGCCGACGCGGACAGCAGAGTGAGGGAGCGCCAGATATGGGTCAGGCGATCAAACTGGCGTTCAGCTCGTCGCCCGATGCGTCAATCGACACGTGGAAATCTCCCGTGTTACTGGTTCAGGGCGACGACGATCGCAACGTGCCGTTTGATCAAATGGTGGATTTGGTGCAGCGTCTGCGAGCGGATCACGTCCCGTTCGAACAGATCGTATTTCCGGATGAGATTCACGGCTTCCTGATGTGGAAGACGTGGATCAAAGCCTACACTGCGACCGAGAGTTTCTTCGAACGCGTTCTGATGAAGGGTGAGACGATTCCGCCCAGCCAGTAAGCTACGCGGAAGGGAAATCAGAAATTCCGCTTACTGTTGAGGAGATCCCTCGGCAGCCTGGCGCTCGGCGACAATTTTCTTTGCGTTATCGTAGAGAGCCCGCGCTTGCGGGATGAGTTCCTCGGCCTTGGAGATTTGCGGGTCGTGGTCAACTGAGGCTTTGTATCCCGCCTGAATTCCATACGTGTAGCTCAGGGCTTCCCGCTGGATGCGGTCCTTTATCCAGTCTGAGTTGTCGCGAATTTGATCCTGCGTGTATTTGATATCTTCGCGATTCAGGAATGACAGGAATTGCGACATCACCGCGTCGTCCACAGTGAAATCCTTGGAGATTGTCGGGTGCGTGCCCATGAAATAGCGCGTGAAATCACCGACGCCAAGGTCAACCGGGTAGAGGACATTGCGTTCGAGCAACAGCGTTTGGAACTGATTGAGCGTCGGCGCAGGATCGTCGACGTCGGGAGTGATTCCGCCGCCGCCGTACACCTTCCGTCCGCTATCGGTCAGCTTCACTTCGGTTTCCTTGTTCGGATGGCGGTTGAATTCGTAGTCATAAATTGAAACATCTTTGTAATCGCGCTGGATCAGCCGGCCGCTTGGAGTGTAGTAACGAGCTGTCGTCAGGAGCAGGGCGGTGCCGTTGTCTGTGGGCAACTGGGTCTGCACCAACCCCTTACCGAAGCTACGGCTGCCAGCGATCAACGCGCGGTCATGGTCCTGAAGCGCGCCCGATACGATTTCAGATGCCGACGCCGAGCCGCCGTTGATGAGCACGACCATCGGGATGTCGTCGCCACCGTTGCCCTTCAGGGCGTAGTAGCGGCGCTCCGGTGAGTCGCGGCCTTTATGCGAAACGACGAGTTGGTCCTTCGCGAGAAACATATCCGCCATGCCGACCGCCTGCATGAGTAATCCACCTGGATTGCCCCGGAGATCGAGGATGAGTCCATCGAGATGCGGATAGCCCATCTTCTTCAGCGCAGCGGCTAAGTCGCTGTCCGTATTCTCCGAAGTAAAAGCGGTCACACGGACGTATCCGACGTTCGGTTTCAGCAAGGTGGCAATCTGGACTGCCGATTGGGGGATCTCGTCGCGCATCACATTGACAACAACAGGCTTGGCGGAACCTTCGCGACTGAGAGTTATGGTGACGACGGTCCCTTTAGCGCCCTTCAGCAAGTCCGCCACTTGGGGCGAGGACATACTAGTCGTATCCTTGCCGTCGACCTTGACGATTACATCCCCGGGCTTAATGCCGGCACGGTCCGCCGGTGAGTCTGGAAACGGCGAAACGACCTCAACTCTATGGGGGTCTTCCATCGGAACGATGCTCATTCCGACACCATAGTAGTTTCCGCGCTGCTCCTCCATCTGGAGCGACCATTCCTTAGGGTCAAAGAAGTTCGAGTGCGGATCGAGAACGTGCAGCATTCCCGGAATAGCGCCGTCGTAGACCATCTTGTCCGTATCGATCGGCTCGGCGTAGTTTTGCTGCACGATGGAGAGGACGCGGCCGAAGCTCTCTACGGATTGCTGCAAATCGGTGGCACCCGCCGCCGTAGCCTTGAGCGACGGGCCATAAAGTCCGCCCATGATGGCTGCAATGACTAGAATGGCTGCCAGAAGAAAGGCCCCGCGCTTGGAAGACTCCATTGGTTCCTCGTTACGTTGCTTGGTATTCATAAGCGGGACTGCGGGCCGCCTTTCCTGAGCTTCCGAGGCAGTATAGCATAGATTCTTAGGCGGTTTGACACGCGCAGCCGCCTCTTCTAAGATGCAAAAGAAGGCTGTTGCGCGCGAAAAAATGTTAAGCGTGCCCCATCTCATAATTATTTTTCTGGTTGCCTTGATTGTGTTCGGTCCCGAGAAGCTGCCCGAACTTGCCCGGACGTTCGGCAAGGTGATGGCCGAGTTTAAACGGGCCACAGGCGACCTGAAAGCCGGATTTGACGAACACATGCGGGATTTGGAGCGCGAGACGCGCCTGAGCGACATCAGGGCGCGGCAGGCACAGTCGAACACGATTATGCCGCCTACGCCGTCAGCGGCCGAGCCGCCTCCAACACCCGCGGACGACCCCACATCCACACCGGAGCCAGCTTTCTCCGAAACGACCTCCGAGAAGCCCAGAAATGGTGACTAGCCAGCCTGAATTGCCAGCCGCGCGACTAGAGGAAGAAGATGGCGGCAAGATGTCGCTGTTTGAGCATCTGGCCGACCTTCGCAAGCGTCTGATCTACTCGGCAATCGCGATTGGCGTGGGCTTCGTCATCGGCTTTGCGATCTCCAAGTCTGTGATCGGCATCGTATCGCGGCCGATGGTGGTTGCACTGCAGCAGGCGCACTTTCCCCCCAAGTTGATTTACACCGCGCCGGCGGGGCCCATCAATTTGCTGATTACGTTAGGTTTTTATCTTGGGATCGTTCTCGCGCTGCCCGTTGTTTTGTATCAAATCTGGCTTTTCGTCGCGCCAGGCCTTTACAAGCATGAGAAGAAGGCGGTCGCGTCGTTCATTATCTCGTCCGTCTTGCTGTTCCTTGCCGGAATTGCGTTTGGCTACTTCATCATGCTCCCTTACGTGCTCAGGTTCCTCATCGGATTTGAAGGTTCGCTGCCCCTGCAGCCCATGATCGACATCAATGAGTACTTCGACCTGATATTGATCGTCATGGTCGGCCTGGGAGCAATCTTCGAGCTGCCTGTTCTCATTTTTGTGCTGTCGTGGTTTGGGATCGTTACTCCGCAGTGGCTATGGAAGAATCTCCGTTACGCCATCCTCATCATCACAATACTTGCGGCAATCGTGACTCCCACGCCGGACGCGACCACCATGCTGATTTTCATGTCGCCGATGATAGGCTTGTACTTTGTCGGCATCGGAGTTTCTTATATGGTGTTCCGAAGCAAACAAAAGCGGGAAGGCGCGAGATAGTTCGCGAAGGAGTGCGCTAGCATGGGCAGGTCAGGTTTGTGGATTGCGGCTGCTGCACTAATTTGCTTTGCGGGCTGTGGCGGGAACGGAAGCGCAACCGTATCGGCGAATACTCCGGCGACTTCTACCAGTTTGGATCCGCAGGACCAGGCGCCTCCGGCGCAGCAGACCGGTGGATTTGACGGCCAGCACGCCTATGATTACACGGCGAAGCTTGTGAGCTTCGGCCCGCGCCCTTCCGGTTCTGACGCCATCAAGCAAACTCAAAGTTATATTTACTCGGAATTGCACGGCGACGGTTGCCAGATTGACGAAGATAATTTTCACGCGCAAACGCCAGCCGGTACAATCGCGATGCAGAACATTATCGCCAAGGTTCCGGGCACGAGGAAGGGCATCATTTTGCTGCTGACGCACTACGACACAAAGCGCCTCGCTGACTTTGTCGGCGCGGAAGATGGTGGTTCTTCGACCGGCTTGATGCTCGAATTGGCACGCCACCTTTGCCGCGAAAAACCGCAACTGTCAATTTGGATGGCGTTTCTCGATGGCGAAGAAGCAGTAGTGAATTGGGACACGAATAACGACCACACTTACGGTAGCCGCGAGCTGGTGGCAAAGATGCAGCTCGATGGCCAGCTGAAAGACGTGAAGGCCGTTATCCTCGCGGATATGATCGGACAAAAAGGCCTCACGATGAAGAAAGAGAGCAGCTCGACGCCCTGGCTTGTTGATTTGATCTGGTCGACGGCAGCGAAACTGGGTTATCAAAACGTCTTTGTTACGCAATCGACCTCTGCTTCGGACGACCACGATCCGTTTCTGGAGCAGAAGGTCCCTGCTGTCGATTTAATCGATCTGGACGATTACATCGCCGAAGGCTACTGGCACACGCCGCAAGATACGATGGACAAAATCAGCGCAAGAAATCTCGCCATTGTCGGCCACGTGATGCTCGCCAGCGTCGAAACGCTTCAGAAGAAATTCGCTCAGTGAAGACCATCCAGGTAGAGACTGCATCCGCGAGCTACGCAGTAGTGTGCGAACGCGGTGCGCTCGGCCGGCTCCGTTCATCGGTCGAAAAGCTAAAAGATGGCGGCGATGTATTCGTGTTGTCGTCGCCCCGTGTTTGGCGATCATGTGGTAAGGAAATCGAGCGGGCCTTGCGGGATTCGCACCGCTGCCTCGTGCTTTTTGACGACAGGGAAGTGGCCAAGCGTTTAACGACCGTGGAGCGAATCTGCCGCAAGCTTGCACATGCTCGCGCCGATCGTCGCGCCCTGCTGATTGCCGTGGGCGGCGGAGTCGTGGGGGACGTCGCCGGCTTCGCCGCAGCGACTTACTTGCGCGGCGTGCGTATCGTGCATGTGCCCACGACGCTTGTTGCCCAGGTCGACAGCGCGATTGGCGGCAAGACCGGTGTGGATCTTGCCGAAGGCAAGAATCTCGTCGGCGTTTTTCACCAACCAGAGCTCGTGATTGCCGATCCGTTGCTTTTGCGTACGCTGCCCGCGCGCCAGTTTCGCTCCGGCCTCTACGAGATCGTCAAATACGGAGTGATCGGCGATGCGGAGTTGTTCGATTTTCTCGAACGCGAAGTGGAGAAATTGTTGGACATGAACATGCGCACCTTGGAATTCGTGATCGAGCGCGGCGCCCGTCAGAAGGCAGCCGTTGTGAGCAAAGACGAGCACGAGGGCGGCTTGCGCCAGATATTGAATTTCGGCCACACGATTGGGCACGCACTCGAGACGCTGACGGAATACAAGCACTTCCTGCATGGCGAAGCCGTTGGGTGGGGAATGCTCGGCGCGACGCAGATCGCAGTCGCACTGGAGCTGCTGCCGAAGCAGGACGCAACGCGCATCTCGTCGCTTGTCGCGCGCTGCGGCCCACTGCCTGTTTTGCCTCGCGCCTCGGCGGCTGAACTCCTCGAGACAATCGCGGGCGACAAGAAATCGCGTGCCGGCCGCGTCGGGTGGGTGCTTCCTCGCGCCATCGGCAATGCGCAGGTTGGCGTCAACGTAGCGGATGATCTCGTCGCAGAAGTCTGGCACGACCTGCTGGCGATCTACGCTAACGCATCAAGGGGAGCGTAATGACGCGCGTCGCCCATAGCCGCACGGAACGCGAAAATGTCCCACCGTCCAATCCATTTCCGGGAACGCGACCCGTTGGCTCGCGGAATGAGCGTGAAGCCGGCCTGCAAGTCCGCGAAATGTTCGGCCGCATCGCTCCCCGTTATGATTTTCTCAATCATTTCCTTTCCGCCTCGTTCGACAAGCTGTGGCGCAAACGCGTTGCGCGGCGCTTTGTTTCCATTTTGCGAAACCCTGATGCTCGCGCCCTCGATCTGTGCTGCGGAACCGGCGATTTGGCTTTTGCATTTGCGAAAGAATCGCGCAGATCACGCGGCGCAAGCACCGCGAGCCTGATCGCCACGGATTTCGCGCTGCCCATGCTCGAGTTGGCGAAAAGAAAGAATGTCGAGCGTGGCGCAGGCGTTTCATTCCTGGGCGCCGACGCGCTCGCTCTCCCATTTACCGATTCGAGCTTCGATCTTGTTTCCGCGGCCTTCGGCTTTCGAAATCTTGCGAATTACCGAAGCGGCCTGGTGGAGATTCGCCGGGTGCTGCGCCCCGGCGGCAAGCTGGCCATCCTGGAATTTTGCGAACCGGAGAGCGGGCTGCTCGCCGCGTTCTACCGGTTCTATTTCACGTGCGTGCTGCCAAAGATCGGCGGCGTAATTTCCGGAAGCGGCGAAGCTTATTCCTATTTGCCGAGGTCGGTGGAGAAATTTCCGCCTCCGGAAGTCTTGCGAAGCTGGATGGTGCAGGCGGGCTTCAAGAACGTCGAACACGAGCGCTGGACTTGTGGTTCGGTAGCCCTGCACAGAGCCGAACGCGACGGCTAGTTTTCCAATCCTAGCGCGCGAATTTTGTGCAGCAAAGTCTTGTACGAGACGCCGAGTTTTTCCGCGGCGCGCGATTTGTTCCATTTCGCTTCGCGCAATGCGGTGTCGATCTTGAACCGTTCCACGTGATTTACGGCTCGCTGTGCCACGTCCTCGAGCGAACCATCCCACAGAAACTCATCGTTCAGCATTCCGGGCGGCATGTCCTTCGCGCCGGGGCGCGGCGAGGGCAGTTGCAGGGCTTGCGCCTCGATCTCTTCACCATCCGCCAGAATAGCCGCGCGCTCCACGGTGTTTTGCAGCTCTCGCACGTTACCCGGCCAGTGATAGCCGCGCATTCGCGCAATTGCGGTTTCGCTGAAGCGCAACGCCGGCTTGCGGAACTCGCGACGGAAGCGTTCCAGAAAATGCTCGGCCAGCAGAATCACGTCGTCTCCACGCTCGCGTAGTGGCGGAATCGTTATTGGAATCGAGGAAATTCGGAAGTAAAGGTCTTCGCGAAAGACTTTCTGCTCAACAGCGGATTGCAAATTCTTGTTTGTCGCGACGATGATGCGCACGTCGACGTCGATCGCTTGCGTCCCGCCGACGCGCTCGAAACGCCTTTCCTCGAGCACGCGCAGCAGCTTTGCCTGAATTGCGGGAGGAAGCTCGCCAATTTCGTCCAGAAATATCGTGCCGCGATGCGCCAATTCCAGTTTGCCGATTTTCCGTGCGCCCGCACCCGTGTACGCGCCGCGCTCGTGGCCGAAAAGCTCGTTCTCGACCAGCCCCTCGGGAATCGCGGCGCAATTGAGAGCCACGAAGGAATTTCCCTGGCGTTTGCTCAGATGATGCAACGCGCGAGCGAAGAGTTCTTTCCCCGTGCCGCTCTCTCCGAGCAACAGAACCGTCGAATCCGTCGGGGCGACGCGTTGCACAATTTGGCTCGCCGCCTGCATCGAGGCGTCTTCGCCGACGATGCGTGGAAAGCCGTATCGCTCGGCGTACTCTTCGCGAAGCAGCAGATTTTCGCGCAGGAGCTCCTGCTGACGCGCCGCACGCGCAACCAGCAGCTTCAAATGTTCGAGTTCGACGGGCTTTTGAATGAAATCGAACGCGCCGTCCTTCATCGCGGTGACGGCTTCTTCTACCGAGCCATAGGCAGTGATCAAAATCACCGGAATCATTGCATCAGCGCGGCGCGCTTCGCGCAGCACGTCGAGTCCGGATGCGCCGGGGAGTTTTAGATCCGTGAGAACGGTTAGGTAGCGGCGGGCGCGTACTTTTTCAATTGCGGAAGTGCCGTCCGGAGCCTCATCAACTGCATATCCTGCTTTTTCCAGAGCTTTGCGCAGCATCGCGCGCAATTCGGTTTTGTCTTCAACAAGCAGGACCGCTTCCATCGTCTTGCGCTACTCTCTGGCCCAGGCCGCGTCGCCGCCCGCTTTGTGAAGCTCGTCTTCTAGATTGGCCAGAGCTTGCTCGTCGGCAGCGAGCTGCTTCTGCTTATCATCAATGGCTTTTTGTTTCTTGTCGATGTCGCTGCGGCTGACCGACTGCTTCATCGCCTCGGTCGGATCCGGATAGTATTGAAGATTCAGCTCTCCCAGTTCGCGCTGCATGACCGCGAGATCAGCCTTGTCCTGATCGATCTTGTGCCGCGCGTCAGAGAATTTTTGGCGCCAGGCAGTCTCCTCGTTGCCTCCGTTGGCCTGCGTCTCGGAATTCGCGGACGATTTTGATGTTGCCGCGGGAGCTTGTCCCACGACTGAAACGCCTGTAGACGCCGTCGGAATATTGTCATTGGTGAATACGGTCGGCGCTTTAGGAGCCTTCTTCTCGGCGGCGCGCGCCTTGCGTGCGGCCTCCGCAAGGGATTGCGGCTGTGGTGTGGCGGTTTTCGCGGTCGATTGCGTTGTTTGTTTGTCCTGTGACTGCGACGTCTGCTCGGACTGCGACGCCTGCTGCGCGGCTGCCAATTGCGGCATCGCGAGAGCTGCAAGAATCGCTGTCAGCCAAATTGCTTTTCGCATGAGTCTCACCTCCGGGTACCCTTGCCCTAATTCAATACAAAATTTCGTTCGTCTCAACGCGCCCAGGACGGATCGCCTCCCGCCTTGCGCAGGGCGTCCTGCAAATCGTCGAGCGCCTTTTGGTCCGCGTCGATTTGCTTTTGCTGCTCGGCAATGGCCTGCCGTTTCGATACGGCGTCCGCGTCGTCGAAGTACCGTACCATTCCGAGAGAGTTGTACTCAAGTTGCAGCGTCGCGAGCTTCTGCCTGTCTTGCAGCAGTCTATAACGGGCGTCGCCAAACTTCTGCCGCCACACTCTTTCGTCCGATTTTTCGTCCGCGGCCGCGACTGCTTGGGCGTTGGCGCCGGGATTCGCTGGCCCTGACGCGCCCACAACCGAAATCGTGCTCGACCGAGGAAGGTTTTCGTTGGTGAAAACCACCGGAGACTTCTGCGAGTTTTTCTGGTCTTGCTGGGCCTTACGCGCCGCGGCCGCTACAGAACTGGATTGGCCCGACGGCTGCGCCGGAGATTCTTGAGCTTTCGCTTGGCTTTGTGTTTGACCCTGAGCTTGGCCTTGGGCCTGAGTCTGTCCCGACTGAGCAGCTTGCTGCGCCGCGAAGCTGATTGGCACCGCGATGAACAGAGTCACGGCCGCAGCCCAGATCCTTCGTCGCATTTTTCAACTCCAGGAAAGCGAATATCGGCCTTTGTTCTCTTTAATTTAGATGCATTTTCTCGGCTTGGGCAATGGGACGGAAGGCCAGTGCTATCGCAAAGGTAACCATAGGTCAAATTCGGCTCCCCCACCCGGCTGGTTGCGCGCCTCGACTCTCCCTCCGTGCTGCAAGGCGATCTTTTGAACCACGGCTAAACCCAGCCCCGTTCCGCT
>DATFQU010000138.1:0-7113 GCA_035264005.1 Candidatus Acidiferrales bacterium | reverse complement strand
CTGAATGCATTTGTTTGAATTGTAGCTCGGATGCAGTCGGACTCAAACGCGAGAAACCTAAACTTCGACTTCGACGAGAGTGGCGCTGAGTTTCAGCCTGCCGGTTTCGACGGCGCGATAGAAGGCGTTAACGACGTCCCGGTCGAATTTTTCTCCCGCAAGCTGAGTGATGCGTTTTACGGCGTAGTCGAGGTCCATTGCGGACTGATAGGGGCGGTTTGTGGTGATGGCGTCGAAGGTGTCCGCGACGGCGATGATGCGGGCCATCATGGGAATTTGGTCGCCGATGAGGCCGTAAGGATAACCCCCGCCGTCCATGCGTTCGTGGTGAAGTTCGATGCCGGGCAAAACGTCCTTCAATTTTGCGACAGGGCGCATGATGTTCGCGCCTTTCACGGGATGCTGCTTCATGAGAGCGAATTCTGCCTCGGTGAGCTTCCCGGGCTTCTTGAGAACTTGATCGTCCACGCCGATTTTTCCGACGTCGTGGAGCAGCGCTGAAATGCGTAGTTTGTCGAGATCTTCGGTGCTAAGGCGTAGCTCATTGCCAATGATGAGCGAGTACTTGGCGACACGGCCGGAATGACCGCGAGTATAGGGGTCCTTTTCGTCGATGGCGGCGGCGAGCATGCGGATGGAGCCCATGAAGAGCTCGCGATTCTCGTTGGCGGCGAGCTGCAACTTGTCGACGTATTGCTCAATGTCGCCGGCCATGGTGTTGAACGTCTCGGCGAGTTCGCTGATTTCAGCAGTGCCGCGGACTTCGGCACGCTCATGGAATTCGGCGCGCGCGATGGCGCGTGTGGACTCCACGAGCCCTTGAATCGGACGCGTGATTCCGATGGCGGAGAGATATCCGACGAGCAAGGCGAGCAGCGTGACGGCGATGACGAAGCGCATCGCTTGCGTGGAGAGTTCCTGTACGCCGGCGTCGACGCGGGCTTTCTCGAGGCTGCGCTGCGCGACGACCGCCCAATGAAGTTCGGGGATGGAGCTGTAGGTCCCGATCATTTGCGTGAATTTCTTATTCTCGAAGAGCTGGAATTGAGTAGTTTCCGTGGTGCGCACTTCGGGAAACTTTTTGTACTGGGCGACCACGGGATTATTGCTGAGGTCGCGTCCGGGGACCATGTCGAGAGTGTCAGGGTGAACAATGATGCGGCCGTCGCCATTGACGACAAACACGGTGCGTTCATTGACGCTGGCGTCTTTCAGGCGCGTCAGTACGCGGTCCAGCGATACGACTGCAGCAAGCATGCCGCTGAATTGCCCGTTGAACATGAGCGGGACAGAGATAACCATCGCTGGACGGTTGTTACGTCCAAGGGCAAAAGCACCGCTGGCCGAGGGGCTGCCTTGCACGCTTGCGGTGAAAGCGTGCTTCAGTGCGGCGTTTACGAAGGGGTCTTCGTCGGCACGGACGCTGCCGGCGGATTCGCCTTTTGCATCCTGGCCGATCGCGGTGACGTAAAGAATGTCAGGGTTTGACTGGACGACATTCTGCAACATACGGCTGAGCTGCGGCGCGTTTGCAGGGTCACTGACGTTCTGAATCCAGCCGGTTAGCGCGAGCAGCTGGCGTTGGGTTTGCAACTGGCCGCTCAGATTCGATTCGAATTGGAAGACCTCCGAGGCCAGCGAATGGGTGATTTCGGATTGCTGCACGCGCTCGGTGTCTTGCAATTTCTGATCGCTTAGTGTGAGCACTTCCTGGTGGTAGAGCCACAGCGGCAGAGCGCTGGTGAGGAGCAGCGCGCCCATGACGATCCAGAGGATGCGCACGCGGCGCCTTTTGGCTGAGTTTGCGGGCGTTTCGGTCACACGTTTACCTTGCTTAGGAATCGTATTGGACTCCTGCACAGTAGGACAACTGGCCGAAGGTACTATCTGTTATCAGATTAGCAACCTAGCCCGCGTGGTCGGATTCGGATTTGAGGCGGCGTTCCATCAGTTCGCGGAGGGCGACTTTTGGCGGACGGCCATCGTGCAAAACGGCGAACATCTGTTCAGTGATGGGCATTTCGACGCCTGCTTTGTGAGCGAGGGTGCGTGCGGCGGCGGTAGTTCCTACTCCTTCCGCGACCATGCGCATGGAGGCGAGGATGTCATCGAGCTTTCTGCCGCGCGCGAGTTCGATGCCGACGAAACGGTTGCGGCTCAAATCGCCGGTGCAAGTCAGAACCAAATCGCCCATTCCGGCGAGACCGGCGAGAGTGTCGCGGTGGGCGCCCAAGGCGGTCCCGAGGCGCGTTATTTCGGCGAGGCCGCGCGTGATGAGAGCAGCGATGGTGTTATGGCCCAGTCCGAGACCCTCGGCGACTCCGGCGGCGATGGCGATAATGTTTTTCAGCGCGCCGCCGAGTTCCACGCCGATTATGTCTTCATTGGTGTACAGGCGCAGCGTTGGGCCGGAAAACTCGCGCTGGATTTCCTTTGCGGTCTCGCGATCGGCGGAGGCGATTACTACGGCCGTTGGGTCGCCGCGGGCGACCTCTTTGGCGAAGGAGGGACCCGAGAGGGCAGCGACGCGCGGGCGGAGTTTTCGGGACAGCGCTTGGGTCATCACTTCGGTGATGCGCAGGAGCGTGTCTGGTTCAAGGCCCTTCGTGGCGCTGACGAAGCGCATTTCCGGGTGCAGAAACGGAAGCATCGCGGAATACATGGGCCGGGTGTAAGCAGCGGGCATGGCGCCGATGATGATCTCCGCATCGCGTATCGCGTGCTCCAGTTCGGCAGTGATAACTACGTTCGGCGGGATGCTGAATCCGGGAAGGAACGCGACGTTTTCGCGCGTGGTTTGGAGAGATTCGAAGACATCGTTCTCGCGCACCCAAAGCGCGACGTGGCGTGACTCTTTTGCACTCGCGAGCACGATGGCGAGCGCCGTGCCCCATCCTCCTGCACCGATGATGGCGATTTTTGTCATGTACGGGTCACTTGTGGTCGGTGAAGCGTCCTTCCTTGCCAGCGATGAGGCGGTGAATGTTATCGCTGTGCTTCAAAATAATCAGCACGGCGATGATGGTGCCGCCGAGAGAGACGGGCAGCGGGGGGCCGTGGTGCGGCGCGTAGAACGCGTAGACCAGGAACGGCAGTGCCGCGGCTGCAGCAATGGAGGCGAGCGATACATATCTCCAGAAGGCCAGCACGATGAGCCAGAGCACGACGGCTGCGACCATTGCTTGCCATGTAATTGGGAGAAAGACGCCGAGTCCGGTGGCGACGCCTTTGCCTCCGCGGAATTTGAGCCAGCAGGAAAACATGTGGCCCAGGACGGCGACGACCGCTGCAATCATCACCCAAAGAATATCCGCGCGGAACCAGTGAATGGCCAGCCAGACGGCAAGATAGCCTTTGCCTCCATCGAGGAGAAATGTCACAAGACCGGCGGGTCTGCCTGCCACACGCGCAACGTTTGTGGCGCCAATGTTTCCGCTGCCGGAGGAACGCACGTCGCGCCCATGAGAAATTTGGACGATCAAATAGCCAAACGGAATCGAGCCGAGAAAATACGAGATCACCGGAATGAGCCAGAGCGACTTCACGCAGAAAACCTTTCAGTTTGCGAAATGGTACGTCGAAAGCTTCGTGTACACGGCGCCGCCGGACTTTAGCATACTTTGATAAAGATGAAATTCCGACACTTCGCCGCCGCCGAAGTCCTGGGTGGGCAGCGAGGCAATCTTTTTACGCAGTTCGGATAGTCCTTCCGTGGTTTTGAAGCGCGCGAGGGTCAGGTGAGGCTGAAACGTGCGCTCCTCTTTGGCGATTCCCAGTGGCGCGAGCTGATTTTCGATATTTGCGGCAAGTGTGGCGAGGCCTTTATCTGCTTCGATGCCGACGAAAAAGACTCGCGGATGCTTTTCGTTTGGGAAGAAGCCGAAGTGGCGGAACGCGACGTGGAACGGTTTGTCGTGGCGAACGCGCGAGAGGGCTTTCTGGATCTCGGGGAGGCTCGAGTTGTCGACATGGCCGATGAACTTCAAAGTGATGTGGATGCCTTCGGGTCGGACCCAACGCGCGCCGCGACAAATCCTGGCGAAGTCGTCCAGTAAGAGGCGCAATGTGCTGCGTGTTTCTTCCGGAATGTTGAGGGCTACGAAAAGGCGCACGCTAGGCCTTCGTTGCTGCGGCGTAAAAGAGGTGGCGGCGGATCATGTCGAGGCTGGCCTGCGTGGCTTGGTGACGAATCCGGTCGCGGTCGCCGGGGAAGCGAAACGCGCGTTCCTTTGCGTTTTTTTCGTTCACAACAGCGATATGAACGAGGCCGACGGGCTTTTCCGGAGTGCTGCCGCCGGGACCGGCGATTCCGGTGACTCCGACACCGAGAGTGGAATTGGTGTGCTGACGGATTCCGTGCGCCATGGCGAGCGCGACTTCGGCGCTGACAGCGCCTTTGGCCTCGAGCAGTTCTTTTGGAACGTCGACCCAGGCGGATTTCAGGTCGTTGCTGTAGGACACAACGCCACCGCGAAAATAGGACGAGCTTCCAGGAACATTGGTTAGGCGGGATGCGAGCATGCCTCCTGTGCAACTTTCGGCGACAGCAATGGTCGCGCGATGTTGTTGCAATTGGGCGGCGACGACGGTTTCGAGTTCTTCGCCGGAGGTGGAAAAAACATTTTCGCCAAGGACCATGCAGAATTGCTCGACCATTTCGTCGAGACGTTTGATGGCGGCTTGTTCGTCCTCGGACCAGACGCGAGGATGAAGCTGGATTTCGCCGGGCGAGCCGAGGATGGTCGTCTCGGTTCCAGAGAACCGCGTGCAGATTGGGGCGATGCGCTGATCGACTTCTGATTCGGGCAGGCCCGTAATGCGGAGGTCGCGCGTGTAGAGGCGCAGGTTGCCGCCGCGACGCGCGAGACGAGGGTTCACTTCGCGGACGAACATTGCCTCTAGTTCCGACGAAGGGCCGGGCAGAAGAATAACTACCTTGCCGTCTTGTTCGATCCACAAGCCCGGCGCGGTGCCACGCGTATTTTCGAGCGGCTGCGCGCCTTCGGGAACCATGGCCTGGCGGGTGTTTACTTCGGGCATGGAGCGTCCGAAGCTGCGGAAGCGCTCTTGAATGCCGCGCAGAATCGCATCATTCAGTTTGAGTTTGCGGCCAAGGAGATCGGCGACGATTTCGCGGGTGAGGTCGTCGGCGGTGGGCCCAAGCCCTCCCGATGAGACAACAACCTCTACACGTTCCAGCGCGGCACGAAAAACCTGGCGCAGATCACCGTTGCAATCGCCGACAATGTGCTTTTGGCGAACGTGGAAGCCGATGCGATTCAGTTCGGCGGTGAGAAAAAGGGAATTCGTGTCGAGACGATAGGGCGTGAGGAGCTCAGAGCCGACAGCGATGATTTCCGCGTCCATCGAAGATGTTGTAACCGATGCGGCAGGCGGCTCGCAAGAGGCACATTCCGTACGGCTGCGAGGAAAAATGCCGCGGGGTCATTCTTCGCGGAGCGCCGCGAGGGCGTCGACGCGGGCGGCGCGGGCGATGGGGATGCAGGATGCGGCCAAGGCAAGAATGAAGATGGCAGCGGTTGTGGCGGCGATTATCCAGGGATCAAGCGGCGAGACTCCGAAAAGGAAGGTGCGCGCGGAACGAATGGCGAGGAAAGAGAGGGCAGCGCCGGGGATCAGTCCGGCGATCGCGATCGAAAGGCTGTGGCGCGCGATGAGCGAGCGTACGCTGCGAGCCGAGGCGCCGAGCGCCATGCGAATGGCGATTTCGCGGCGGCGGAGTTCGACGAGATGCGCGAGGGCGCCGTGGAGGCCGAGAGCGGCGAGCAGAACGCCGACGAAGGCAAAGGTGTTCAGGAGCCAGGCAACGAAGCGGCGCAATTTTACGGAATCAGAGATGCGCGCGGGCATGGTTTCGACGTCGAAGAGCGCAACTGTATTGTCCATGCTTCGCAGAGTGTCGCGCACGCTGGAAGTGATGTCTGCGTTTCCCTTGGTGCGCGCGACGATGAACATGGCGCTTCGCGGCATCTGGACGGCGGGAATGTAGATTGCAGGAAGCAGGGGTTGCGCTAGATCACGATTTTCGACGCTGCCGACGACGCCAACTATGGTTGCGGGATGGTCACGGCTACCCGCAAAGGCACCATGTCCATTGTTCGCGACTAATTTCCCAATGGGGTCGTCATGAGGGAAGTATTTTTGAGCGAATGTCCGGTCCACAACCGCTACAGGAGACGAGTTTGGTCCGTCGGCGGCAGTGAAGGTGCGACCTTCGAGCAAAGGAATTTTCATGGTCTGGATGTAGTCGGGAAGGGCGATGTAATAGAGAGCGGCGGGGCGAACGGCTGTTTCAGGGCGTCCCGGAAAATAGAGGTCGGCCGTGAATCCCCCGCTCGAGAACGGAAGCCCGCCAACGGCTGAAGCAGATTCCACTCCGGCTAGAGCGGAGATCCGACCAGTGAAGTTCTCGAAGAATCGAACAAACAGTTGGGGTGGCGTGGAGCCTCTTTCTGGCAACTGAACGCTGCCGGTCCAAACGTGCGCAGGCGAGAAACCTGGGGAAACGTCCAGCAGTTTCACAAAGCTGCGGCTGAGGGCGGTCGCCGTGAAGAGCAGAGCGATGGCGATTGCCAATTGTCCGGCGACGAGGATGCGCCGCCAGTTGCTTCCGCTGGCGGATGCGCGCGGGCCGCTGGAACGCAATACCTGCTCGAGTGGCATGTTGGAAAATGTGGTTGCGGGGAGGATCCCCGCTAGAAATATGGCGACGAGGCACAGGCCGAGCGAAAAAACGAGCGTCCACGGTTCGATGGTTGTGCGATGAATCGGGCCGAATTGATCGCTTAATCGAACGAGGGCGACCGCGAGCAGGACGCCCGCGACGCATCCGATAAGCGCCAGCAAGCTAGTTTCGGCGAAGATCTGACGGACGAGACGCGATGGCCCGGCGCCAAGCGCGGCGCGCACAGCCCACTCGCTGCGCCGCACACTCGCACGAACCAGAAGCAGGCCGGAAACGTTGATGCAGGCGATGAGCAGCACACAAAAAACGGCGCCAAATGCGAGGAGCAACCAGCTTCGGACACTTTTTGTTTGCTGTTCGACTATAGGTGTGCAGGAAAAACGCCAGCCAGTTTTTTCGGGATAGTC
>DATFQU010000137.1:0-47328 GCA_035264005.1 Candidatus Acidiferrales bacterium | reverse complement strand
AAAACGGCAGGATCGCCGAACAGGGTCCCCATGATGAGCTACTCAAGAACCGCGGGCGGTATGCAGAAATGTTTGAGTTGCAGGCGGCGAACTACCGATGAAAGTGTGAGGTTGTTTACAAATGGCGACCCCGAATCCATCACCAATCTATAACGAGCCGGAAACTATTCCTCCAAAGAGCCGCGAGGAGATTGACGTTCACAAGAAAGCTGCAAGCGGTGAAGATCGCGCGAGTATGTTGAATGAGCTGCACGCAAAAGCGCTGGAAATCGCGGCGGAGCAGCGCGTTTCCGAGGAGGCGGGAAATACGCTGCTGCTCGAAGCGAAATTGAAGGACGCGAGCGAAGCGTTTGAGAAAGCGTTCAGCCAATTGCGAGAGATTGCGGGTTCCGGAAAGCATTTGTACGGCGTGCAGCGGCAATTTTTCGAGAGCTCCGAAGTGGTGCGCGTCGCGACGGAAAACGCGCGAGGAAGTCTGAAGAAGGCAGGAACGGTACCGCAGGCGCAGGGCGCGAACGGCGAGATCGTGCCACGCGCGTATGCGGTGATGGAGAAGTTCTTCGAGGCGACCGAGTACGAGTTCGATTCGGAAAGGTTCTCCGTTTTCTTTCGAGCCTTTCAGACGGAGCAGCCGCTGCAGTTTGCCGAAAACTGGCTGCTGATCGCGTTCGCACAACTGCTGCTGTTGGACCACATGAATCATGAAATCGCGCAGATGCCCCTCGAGGCCATCGAAGCGAAGATAGCGGACGGGCCGGAGACGGGCAGCGCGCTGATGGGGACGCTGCTGACGAGTTTGCGGCGGACGACGGAGCTGGAGCCGGAAGAAACCATCGAGACGGTCAGCGAAATCGACAGGGTGCTGCGACGCGATCCGGCGAAGGCGTACGCGCGGATGGATTTCGAGAGCCGTGAAGCGTATTGCAAAGCGGTAGCGGAACTGGCGGCGCAGTCGGATATGAGTGAGCGCGAAGTGGCGGAGAAGGCGATTGAGCTTGCAAGCGCAGGGACGGCACCCTCTGCGACGAAACGAGGGGCGGAACGCAGAGAGCACGTTGGATTCTACGTGATCCGCGAGGGAAGAAAAATTCTCGGCGATGCGATTGGATATAAAGCGACATGGTCGCGGCGCTTTCGTTCGATGACGCTACGCTCGGCAGATCTGGTGTACCTGATGGGAATCGAGCTGGCGACGATGGGTATCATCGCGCTGGTTCTGGTTGCGGCACACGGGAAGCTGCCAGGCTCGCTCGATCTTTTGCTGTTCCTGCTACCTGCGCTGGAATGCGCAGTATCGACGGTGAATACGCTTTCGACGCAGTTTCTTTCTCCGAGGGCGCTGCCGAAGTTGGATTTTTCGGAAGGCATTCCGGAAGAGTGCGCGACGGTGGTGGCGATTCCCACGCTTTTGATCAGTGAAGAACAGATGCACAAGGCTGTGACCGACCTGGAAGTGCGTTACCTGGCAAATCGCGACCGGAATCTGTGCTTTGCGCTGGTGACGGACCCACCGGATTCGACGAAGCAGTTCGACGACAAAGACCAACTCGCTCCGCTGTGCAGCAGCTTGATTCAGAAGTTGAATGCGAAATATGCACAGGAAGGGCGAGACACGTTTTTCCATTTCCACAGGGACCGCGTTTACAACACGTCGGAAAAAATGTGGATGGGATGGGAAAGGAAGCGCGGCAAGCTGCTGGATTTCAATCGTTTGCTGCTTGGGCAGGAAAACAGCTTCACGCTGAAGACGGGAAATCTCGAGGCCCTGCCGAAAATCAAGTACGTGATTACGCTCGATGCGGACACACAGTTGCCGCGGGATTCGGCGCGGAAGCTGGTGGGGACGCTGGCGCATCCGCTGAACCGCGCGGTGATTGATCCGGCGACGAATAAGGTAATCGAAGGCTACGGAATCCTGCAGCCGCGGGTGGATATCAGCATCCGGTCGGCAGCGCGTTCCCGGCTGGCGGCGATTTTTTCAGGGGATACGGGATTCGATATTTACGCGCGGGCGGTTTCGGATGTTTATCAGGATTTGTTTGGCGAAGGAATTTTCACGGGCAAGGGGATTTACGAGGTCGAGATTTTCCAGCAGGCGCTGGAGCACCGGTTCCCAGTCAATTCGCTGTTGAGCCACGATCTAATCGAGGGAGCGTACGCGCGAGCGGGTTTGGTTTCCGACGTGGAAGTGGTGGACGATTATCCTTCTCATTTCAGCGCGTATACCCGAAGGAAGCACCGCTGGGTGCGTGGCGACTGGCAGATTATTTTTTGGCTGCTGCCGCGCGTGCCGAACTATTTCGGCAAGATCGTGCGGAATCCGCTGAGCCTGCTCTCGCGATGGGAAATCATCGACAATTTGCGCAGGAGCGTTACGGAATTTGCGACGTTCGTTTTGTTGCTGGGGATATGGCTGTTTTATCCGGGGAACGCAGTGTACTGGACGCTAGCGGCCCTGGCGGTCATTGCGTTCCCGACGTATTTTCCGTTTTTCGTTTCGATTGTCCGTGCGGGGAGGACGCGGTTCACAGCGGCCTACTGGAAAAACTTCGGCGCGGATTTTGTGGGGGCGACTGAGCGGCTGTTTTTCCGGATTACGTTCTTGTGCCACCAGGGGTTTGTGACCATGGACGCCGTTGTGCGGACGCTGATTCGTGTGACGATCACGCATCGGCGGATGCTGGAGTGGGAGACGGCAGCCGAGGCGGAAATCGCGACGAACAAAAAGAAATCGCCGGTAGAAGACTACATGGACTGGATGCCGCTGCTGTCATTTTGCTTGGCGGTGCTGATTGCGGCGGTGCGGCCTGAATCGCTAGCGGTTGCGCTGCCGTTTCTGGCACTGTGGGCATCGTCGAAGCCGATTTGCCACTGGCTAAATCAGCCGGTGCGCTCTGGAGTAACACCGCTGGACGCGAAGGACCGTGCGATGCTGCGAAATGCGGCGCTGCGGACATGGCGATTTTTCCGGCAGTACAGCACTGCGGAAGAGAACTGGCTGATTCCGGATATTGTGCAAGAGGCGGCACCGCTTGCGGCGCATCAGATATCGACGACGAACCTGGGATTTTTACTGAATGCGCGGCTCGCGGCGTATGACATGGGATTTGTATCGTTGCGGGAGTTCATTGGTACAACGCAAAAGACGTTTGAGTCGATGGGCAAGCTCGCGAAATCGAACGGGCATTTGTACAACTGGTACAACACAAAGACGCTTGAACCGCTGACGCCGAGATTCATCTCGACGGTAGACAATGGCAATTTGGTTTGCTGCCTGTGGACGCTGAAGAGCGGCTGCCTGGAAGCGGTGAAAGCACCGATTTTTCAGGAGTCGTTCTGGGGAGGGCTGGACGATCACCTGGATCTTGTGGCGGAGTTTCTTCCGAAGGAGAAGAAGAACGAGCGAATCGCAAAGCGTATCGAGGAAATGAAGCTGAGAACGCGCCTCAAGAAAGATGGTAACGGGAATTGGCTGGATGTGGTGCGCGGGCTGGAAGTAGATGTGGCGATGCTGGAGATCGAGCTGACCGAAGCGCAAGTGGGCGACGAGGGACGCTGGTGGGCGCGCGAGCTGTCGCAGCGTCTGCATCACATGGGAAAAATGGTGCAGGACTTCACGCCGTGGCTTTTGCCGGAGGTGGAGAAGTATCTGCGGGCGTTTGAGATTTCCAGCGATGCAGCGATCGAGACGCTGACGCTCGGTTCCGCGTTGAAGGTAAACGTGGATTTGCAAGCGCGGCTGAACGAGTTTTTAGCTCAGCCGGAAGTGGACGTGGAAACGCGGGCGATGGCGGAAGCGGTGCGGACACGGTTGGGAGACGCGGAGCATATTTGCCGGGAAGTGAAGGCGGAACTCGAGGGAATCGCGGAGAGTTCAGACACGTGGGCGAATGAAATGGACTTCGGCTTTTTCTACAACCCGCGGAAGAAGGCTATGTCAATTGGTTACGACGTGGAGCACAACTGCCTGATGGAGTATTACTACGACATGTTCGCGTCGGAAGCGCGAGCGGCGGTGTTTGTGGCAATTGCGAAGGGGGAAGTGCCGCAGGAAAGCTGGCTGCTGCTTCGGCGTCCGCACGCGCTATACAAGCGGACGCGCATTATTTTGTCATGGACCGGCACGATGTTCGAGTACTTGCTGCCGGCGTTATGGATGAAGAGCTATCCGAACACGATTTTTGAACGCAGTGGACAGGGAGCGGTTCGTGCGCAGAGGAATTTCACGCGCAGGACTTCGGTGCCATGGGGGATTTCAGAGAGCTCGTGCATCGACAAGAACCCGGATGGATTCTACCGGTATCACGCGTTTGGAGTGCCGGGACTGGCGATGAACCGGCCCAGTACGCAGGAGCTGGTGATTTCGCCGTATTCGACGTTCCTGGGGCTGCTGGTGGATGCAGCGGGCGCGGCGAAGAATTTGCGGCGAATGAAAGAGATGGGCTGGATGGGCGCGTTTGGATTTTTCGAGTCGGCGGACTTCACGACTTCGCGCGTGGGCGAGGGAAAAGAGTACGAGCTGGTGCGCTGCTGGATGGCTCATCATGAGGGAATGATTATGCTCGCGGTCGCGAATGTGCTGTGCGATTCGCCGATGCAACGGCGTTTCCATGACGAGCCGCAGGTCGAGGCGACGGAACGGCTGCTGCACGAAAAATTCCCGCGAATGTGGAAACTGGAGAAGATCGACAAGGCCGTGACGGACGCGCATGCTTTGCTGAGCCTCGAGCAGAAGCAGCGGCTGGCGGAGGCTTCGGCGGCGCATGGGCAAGTTGGCGCGCTGGGCGCGGAAGCGGCTCCGGCGCGGGTGGCGGCAGCGGCGGCAGCAAGCAGTTCAAAGGTAAAGCTGGCGGCGGAGCATCACCGAAGCGAACCGTAATACGAAGAGTCTCCGAAAGCATAACTAAACCACAGAAGTTTTACTCTGCAGTCCTGGCTTTGCCACTTGCGGCAACTCAGGGTATTCTGTTCGGACGTCCTCGCTATTATTGGGGGAGATGAATCGATGCCTGTGAGCATTACAACACGCCCGAGCGGAGCCGCGACAGTCGTGGACATTACGGGTGAGGTTACATTGTTCAATGCTCCCGACCTACGCAAGGTCTTGATGGACCTATTGAAAGTTCGGAGAGCGCCGCGGGTCATTGTGAACATGACGAATGTCGGTTACATCGATAGTGCCGGAGTAGCGTGCCTGGTTGAGGCTTTGAAAGTGGCGCGGGAATCGAAGCTGGGACTCGCGCTTTTCGGGCTCAATCGCGTAGCGAAAGAGGTGTTCGAGCTGACGCGGCTGATCACAGTGTTTGAAGTGTATGGCACGGAGGAAGAAGCGGTCCGTGGCGTGCGGCAGGCTCCGTCCGGCGCTGCCGTCTGAAATATTCGATATGTCTGTCGTGGAAACAGTCGGACAAGCCACCATCGACGGGCTGGCCTACCTCGGCGACCTCACGATTCTGACTGGCCGGTCGCTTCGCGCGCTCATCGTTGGGCCATTTCAGGGTCAGCGAGTGCGCGGCCAGCGCGCGGTGCACCAGGCGATGACTGCCGGGGTCGGCGCGATTCCTATCCTTTCGCTGATTTCATTTTTTATTGGCGTAATTTTGGCGCTGCAGGCGGCGTACGAGTTGAGAAAGCTCGGCGCGATTGCATTGGTTGCAAGGGCTGTGGCCATTACGGTGACGCGCGAACTCGCGCCGCTGATTACGGCGATTGTCGTGATTGGACGGTCGGGCTCGGCGTTCGCTGCGGAAATCGGCTCGATGAAGGTGAATGAAGAGATCGATGCGCTGGAGACGATGGCGCTTGATCCCATCGAGTTTCTCGTAGCGCCAAAACTTGTGGCGATGGCTTTGATGTTGCCGTGTCTGACCACGTGGGCGGACTTCATGGGCATTCTTGGCGGCGCGACTTTTGGCGTGAGCGTTGCGGGATTTACTCTGGGGTCTTACATCCAGGCGACGCTGCACTCGCTGGTGTCTCGCGACATCGTTACGGGTCTAATCAAGAGCGTGATGTTCGGGATGGTGATCACCGCAGTGGGGTGCCAGGAAGGCCTTTCGACGGGACTGGGCGCGGAGCAGGTGGGCCGCTCGACGACGTCGGCGGTGGTGAAATCCATTTTTCTGGTTGTGGCGGTGGATTTGGTGTTTACGATGTTGTTTTATTTCACGACGTCGCATTGATGCGCGGAGTTGCAGCGCAAAGTGATGTGGCGGGGAAACTATGAGGCCTAGGGCGAGCCGGAGAGAATCGGAAAGGCAGGCGAACGGCGGCACTGCGATCAGCGTGCGCAATTTGCGCGTTAATTATGGAGAGCACGAGGTTCTGCACAACATCAGTTTCGATGTGAAGGCCGGGGAGACGATCACGATTCTCGGCGGGTCGGGTTCGGGAAAGACTACGCTGTTGCGTTCGCTGATTGGACTTGAGAAACCATCCGGCGGCGCGATCTGGATCCGAGGGCAGGATTTGTGCTGCATTTCGTCGCGCGAGATGGCGGAGTTGCGAAAAAAGTTTGGTGTGTCGTTTCAGGGCGGCGCGCTGTTCGGCTCGATGACAGTAGGCGAAAATGTGGCGCTGCCGCTTCGCGAGCACACGCAGCTGGACGACTCGACGATCGAAGTATTGGTGAGGCTGAAACTCGAAGAGGTGGGGCTTTCCGGCTACGAAGACTACAACCCGGCGCAGTTGAGCGGCGGAATGAAAAAGCGCGCAGCTATTGCTCGGGCGCTGACAATGGATCCGGAGATTTTATTTTTCGACGAGCCGTCGGCGGGGCTTGATCCGATCATTGCCGCGGGAATTGACGACCTGATTCTGAAATTGAAGCGGGCATTTGGAATGACGATTGTGGTTGTAACGCATGAATTGGCCAGCGCGTTTCTGATTGCGGACCGGATGATGGTGATCGACAAGGGAAACATCATCGCAATTGGGACGCCGGAAGAAATGAAGGCGGATCAGCAGCCTCGAGTGCGTCAGTTTCTCGACCGCGTTCCGGACCCGGAGATTTCCGCAGACGAGGGATTCCTGGATCGTTTGACTCAGAATTTACGGCTGTAGCGGGCAAAGCGCGCTACGGGGGCGTGTTATACTGCGGCGCTTCCGGGGTCAGTGTCGCCAGCTTATACTTTTCCGTGGATAGTTGGAATGCCATTGCAAGCAAAACACGAGCGCGCGTTAGTGGGCCTGTTCGTTCTCGTCGCCACCGGACTTCTGGTGGCAACGCTTTTTGCGATGAGTGGAGTCTTCGGGCGCGGCGGACGAGTTTACCGGGCGTACTTCAAGAATGCCGGGGGACTCGGGCCGGGATCTGAGGTGCGTTATGCCGGCGGACCTCCGGTAGGACGCGTCACTGTGGTGCGGACGGATCCACAAGACCCGAGCCGGATGGAAATTGATTTTCGCGTGGACGACCAGGTTCCCGTAAAAATGGATAGCAAGGCGAAGATTGCGAGCCTCGGCCCGCTCGGCGACAATTTCCTGGGGATTGTTCCGGGCAGCGCTACGGCGCAACTGGCTCCATCGGGCACGGTCTTGACGGGGATGGACTATGCGAGCTTTGACGACCTGACCAGCAAGATTAACAATCTTGCGCCGCAGGTCAGCGTACTGTTGGTCAATCTGAACGCGCGTGTGACGGACTTGCAGGAAACGATCCGGCGAGTCAACAGCCTGCTTGATACGAATAATCGGGCGAATATTTCGGCGAGCCTTGCGAATGTTCGTGGCATGCTTGCGGAAGACCGGCCGGTACTGCATTCGACGCTCAATAATTTGAACGCCACGAGTTCGAAACTTGCTCCGCTGATCGATGATCTGAAGAAGACAGCGAATCAGGCGAATATCGCGCTCTCGCATATCGACGGCACAGTGATGGAGAATCGTCCGGATTTGCGCCAAGCGGTGAGCGAGCTGCGGGGGACTTTGACGTCTACAAACGCGCTGACCGACCAACTCAACGGCATTCTGAATACGAACAGCGACAACCTGGACGTGATTATTGCGAACCTGAGAGACGTGACCGAGAATCTCAAGGCTTTCACGGAGAGGATTAAGACCCGGCCTGCGTCGCTGATCCGGTCGTCAGCGCCGCCGGAGCACGTACCAGGTCAGTTGCCGAAGCAGCCGAAATGAAGATGAGCGTACGCATTGCAGGAAAACGGATCCTTACGGTTCTCGCTGGCCTCGCGGCTCTTGCGGGAATTCTCGTGATTACGAGTTGCGGCGCCGCGCGGCCAGTGAGTTACTACACGCTGAATTCCACGCCTACGCCTGAGCCTTCGGTCACAGTGGAGAATGATGCGCCGATTCCTTTAACGATTCTTGTTGGGCGCATCACGGCTTCACATCTTTACTTGAATGATCCGATCGTGTACGGCAACGGCGGCGTGGAAATGGGGACGTACGAGTACCATCGGTGGATGGACGTGCCGACAGAAATGCTGGAAACGATGCTGACGCAGACGCTCCGCGACCAAGGAAGATTTCGATCCGTCGGACGGATAGGAAGCGGTGCGAAAGGGGACTACATTCTACGCGGCCATCTGTACTCGCTCGAAGAAGTTGATTCACCGGCGATCATGGCGCGTTTCTCGATTGAACTGGAACTGTTTCAGCCAAAGACGGGAATGGTTGTTTGGAATCAGTCGTACCACCAGGATGAACCGGTGAATCAGAAGAACGTCACAGCGGTTGTCGAAGCGTTGCGGCGGGAAGTTGTGGCGGGCTTCAACCAACTGACGACAAGTCTCGATACGTATCTCGCCAGCCGTTCCACGCAGTAACAGCGTTGTGTCCTTCGTTTAATCCGGCACTTGATCGGGAGCGGGGGCGTCGCCCGGCTTTAAGCTTTCGAGAGCATCAGGCAGGTTTTCGTCGCTCTTCAGCGCCTGCAAGGGAAAACCTTGTTCGCGCCAGCCGGAGATGCCTCCCGCCAAAGGTCGAATGCGAGTGATTCCAAGGTTGCGAAGCCGCAAGGCCATCTGCGCAGCAGTCGCTTCGTTCGGGCAACTGCAAAACAGCACAATTTCGCGGTCGCGCGGAATGACATCGATGGCTTCTTCCAAGTCCGCGGCGTCCATGTGCACAGCTCCGGGAATCGTTTCGGGTTCGGACTCGAACTCCATGGAGTGGCGAAGGTCGACAACGACGACGTTTTCGCCTCGGCCCATTCGCTGGTGCAATTCATTTGGAGTGATTCGCGCGATACGCAGGCCGTGCAGAAAGCGGCGCCGCTTAAGATATTTCCAGCCGATATAGAGCAGCAAGCCAGCCACCAAAAGCACAAAGAGGCCGCGACCTAGAAAAACCAGTTGTGACGCCGCGCGCTCAATCTGGTTGCTGAAAATGTAGCCGACTCCGATGTAAACGGTGACCCAGAGAAGCGCCCCCAATCCATCGAACAGGGCGAAACGCGCCCACGGCATTCGGCTCGCGCCCGCCAACGGAGGCGCAATGGCGTTGAGTCCAGGGATGAACTTCGCTACGACGAGCGCCCACTCGCCTCGGCGCTCGAACTGGCCCTGGGTTCTGCTCACGCAGGAGTCGGGCTCAAGCGAGACGCGGCACAACCACCGTAGAAGCTTCATCCCGCGGCGGCGGCCGAGCTCATACCAGAGAGCGTCCGACACGGCTGCCGCGATGACCGGCAGCAGCACCGCCACAGCAAGATTCATCCGGCTGGCCCCCGCCAAAGCGCCGGCGGCCAGGAGCAGCGGAGCGGACGGCAACGGCAAGCCCAATTGCTCTGCGAGCACCCAGCCGAAGAGCAGCACATAGCCGTATCGAAACAGAAACTCGATTATGCCGCTCATCCAACTCCTTGCGCTGTGAGATCAGACCTTGTGCAGACGTACCACCCATGTGCGCTGTGCATTTGATGAGGGCGCGCCGTTGAAGGCGCGAACAACCTTAAGCAGAGCATTGCTTACAATACTCCTGCACGAGCAGGGATGTCACGCAGGGCGCGTAAATGCCGGGCCAGAAGGCGAGCGCGGGGTACGGTTGAACCCAATGGGCAACATGAGTACTCTAAACTGCAACAGCTAAGAGGAGGGTTTATGGCCGGTGAGACAAAGGATCAGTCGGTGTTAGATCATATTAACAAGCTGGTGCGCGAAGAAGAGCACCTATACGGGCAGAGCGAACTGACGTCGGAGAACCGCGTGCGGCTGGAGCAGCTAAAGGTCGAGCTGGATCAATGTTGGGACTTGTTGCGCCAGCGCAGAGCGCTTCGCGAGTTTGGAGAAGATCCAGAGAAGGCGAAGGTGCGTCCTGCGAAGATTGTAGAGAATTACGAACAGTAGGCCGCGCAAGTGACCCCATCGTATTGGTAAAAGGTGGTAGCGATACCGGGACTCGAACCCGGATTTGAGCCTTGAGAGGGCTCCGTCCTAACCTTTAGACGATATCGCCGCGGTTGAAATCTGCCAACGTAGGGCCGTAGGCGCGTGTTTCAAACATCGATTTTCGCACGGCTGCCCAAGCGTCGCAAGTGCACCTGACGCCTGGTACGTCATTCTGTAAAGATCAAAAATACATTCTGAAGCGGCGAAAGCGCGTATGATTCCGTGCGCGGAGGGCAGTCGAATGCTAACTCGAAGGAAATTCTTTCAGGTTGCAGGGCTTGCTGCGGGCGCGCCGCTGGCGTCGGGTTTGGCGCTGGGACAAGACGCGCGACCATGCGGAGACTTGCCGCCCGCCATTGCGGAGCTGAAATCGATGCGTGAGCAGGCGCACCCGATCACTGTGGAGGAGCGGAAGGAGCGGCTGGAACGTGCGCGGCGGCTGATGCGGGAGCGTCGGATTGACGCGATCCTGCTGATCGGCGGGACGTCGATGAAATACTTCGCGAATATTGACTGGTGGCTGAGCGAGCGAACGTTTGCGCTGATTATTCCGGCGAAAGGCGAGCCATTTTTTGTGTGCCCAGGATTTGAAGAGGACCGCGCGCGGGAGCAGATCAATCGCGGGCCATTCGCCGGGAATCCGGACTTGCGAATCTGGCAGGAGAACGAAAGCCCGTATGAGCGAGTGGCGCAGGGACTGAAGGACCGCGGAATCGCGAATGGTCGAATCGGAATTGAAGAGACGGTGTGGTTCGTGTACAGCGACGGAGTGGCGCACGCGGCACCGGGAGTCACGCTGACGAGCGCGACTCCCGTGACAGCGGGATGCCGAATGCACAAGACGCAGCACGAAATTGAGCTGCTGCAGCTTGCGAATATGGTGACGATCAAGGCGTACGAAGCGGCGTGGCGTTCGCTGCGAGCAGGAATGACACAGCAAGACTTCGCGCGAATGGTTGCGGACGCGCACACGCAGTTGGGCTTTACGGGCGACGCGGGAGTGCAGGTCGGGCAGTATTCGGCGCTGCCGCACGGATCGATTGAGCCGCAGAGAGTGGAAGAGGGAACGATTCTGCTGATTGACGGCGGATGCGCAGCGGAAGGCTATCATTCGGATATCAGCCGGACATTTGTTCTGGGCAAACCGACGGACAAGATGAAGAGAGTCTTCGACATCGTTCATCGAGCGCAGGCTGCAGCGCTGGCGCAAGCGCGGCCGGGTGTGGAGGCGCAATCGGTGGACGCGGCGGCGCGGAAGGTGATTGAAGATGCGGGCTACGGGCCAGGATACAAATATTTTGGGCACCGGCTCGGGCACGGAATTGGAATGGACGATCATGAATGGGCGTATCTGGTCGGGGGTGACACGCTAAAGCTGGAGCCACGAATGAGCTTCAGCGATGAGCCGGGGATCTACATTCGCACCGAATTCGGCGTGAGGCTCGAGGACTGCATGCACATCACGGAAGACGGCGCGAAGTTGTTCACGGGACAGAGCGCGTCGCTGGAGCGGCCGTTCGACGTCGGGTAAAGGATATTTCGCTCCCGGAAACTTCACCCCGGTCACTACGGGAACGTGCATGCCGCTGTGGTAGCTTTAAGTAGGTTCCTACTTTCAATAAAGAGGCATTATGGATTCGCGCAGCAACCGGCGCAGCGACCGCATTTCCATCTCATATACGTTGGAAACGATGGGCACGAACGCGGAGGGGAAGCCGTTTCTAGAGACGGCGAGAACGGTGGTGGTGAACCGGCACGGAGCGCTGGTTTCACTGAATCACAAACTTCGCGTCGGGCAAGGGGTGACGGTGCGGCGGCGTGCCAGCGATGGGTCGATCCGGCAAGCTGATGTGCGCGTAGTAGCGTGCGAGAAAGAGTTGCCGAACGGCGGGGAGTATGGAGTTTCGTTTGTCGATCCGAACCTGGACTTCTGGGGCATCGAGTTTCCGGAGCCGGAACGGGCGGTAGACGCGGTGGTCCGCCTGCTGGTGGAGTGTACGCATTGCAGGTCCCAGGAGCTGGCGTATCTGGATTCGCGGGAGTTGAAGGAATTCGAGGCGAACCGTCTTTTCGCGCGACAATGCCGCATGTGCGAGGCTCCGACGATTTGGAAGCAGCCCCTGGAAGCGATTTCGCATGCAGGGAATGGCGAGCCGCGGCGAGAAGGCGCTGCGGGAGCTGCGACAGCTTCGCCGGAGCGCGAGACGACACGTTACGAGACACACCTGACTGCCTGCGTGCGGGCGAAGCCCGGCACGGAAGAAATGGCGGTGTGCGAAAACGTTTCGCGGCAGGGAATTGCGTTTCGGACGAAGAACCGATATGAGGAAGGCTCGCAACTAGAAGTGGCGGTTCCGTATACGCCGGGGATGGCTAACGTATTTGTTCCGGCGGTGGTGATCCACGTGCGCGCGTTGCCGGCGGCGGGGCTTTATCGGCACGGCGCAAAGTATTTGCGGAAAGACGCTACGGTTTAGTCGCCTAAGGCAGGGATGCGCTCAGGGCGCGGGCGCAGATTGTACCGCATGCAAATGTCTAGAAAGATGCTGCCGCAAGCAGTGTCAAAGTAAATCGCGGTTTCTTCAGTGTCCGTTCTGTTACTCCCAGCTTCGCTGTCCTCGTACCTTTCTGGCGGCAGAACTTTGAACTTATAACCGCGGTCGTTGAGCAATGTAACGGCATTTCCGATAATCATGTTGGCTAGTTCGAAGATGGTTTCGCTGACGATCTGCCCGGATGCTTCGATTTCTTCACCGCCGAGGGCGCGGGCGACGAGGATCGCAGTATCCGGAGCCATGTCGAGGATGATGCGGCCCTCAATTTCCCCGTGGATAAGCACGCGGACTGCGCAACCGCGGCGCCGATACTCCGTTTGTTCCATGGTGAGATCACCGATTTTCGTGGGTCCGTTGAGTGCCGTTGCGAGTACACAATCGGCGGCACTGATAAACGGTTGAATCAAATTCATCTTCATGAGCGCGCTTCTCCGACCGGAGCGGGCATGTGCGCATCTTCATCACTGAGCACATAGCGAATGATTTCGTAGAGCACATCCGGCTTGACGGGTTTTTGGACAAAATGGCGCGCGCCTTTCTGGAGAGCGGCCAGAATATTGTCCTGATAGCCGACGGACGAGACCATGACGATGCGCGCCTCGGGATGCTGGCGCACGATACGCTCGACAGCCTCGATGCCCTCCATTTGCGGCATGGTGATATCCATCAGGACGATGTCAGGCCTGGTGCGGGCGTATTCCGTGATGGCGGTGCAGCCGTCGCCCGCCTCGCCGGCGACCTCGCCGCCGAAAGTGTTGATCATCTTCGCGAGGTTTTTGCGCGCGAAGACGGAGTCGTCAACAACGAGATAACGAACCGGCTGACTGTCCTCTTTTCGCGTCAATGGCGTGAATGGCTTCATGACCCTCTCCTTCAAAACAGATATCGTGCTTCTCCGTTAATGTGTGTGAACGGCTGACCCTTTGTGAAGCGCCACTTGGCAGGGGTCTTCCGCGCACAGGGCATAAAGAAAATTTGGCAGCGCCTCAAGATCGACAACACGGCTCACGTGGCCGCGCGCGATAGCGCTGCGCGGCATGCTGTCGACCACGCAAGAGGCAGAGTCCTGGGCAAGGGTGAGGCCGCCGGCTTCTTTTACAGCGCGCATGGCTTCTGCGCCGTCATCGCCCATTCCGGTCATCAGGAGCGCGATGCCGCGCGGGCCAAATTCCTTGGCCACGGAGCGGAACAGAATGTCGGCAGACGGGCGATGGCCGTTGATGCGCGGAGAATCCGAGACAACGGCGATGTGGCCATGCGGCGTGTGACGGACTAGGAGATGGCGATTACCCGGACAGACCAAAGCTTGCCCGGCGGCGAGTTGGTCGCCAGCAGAGGCTTCCCGCACCTGGAGCATGGAATTGTCGTCGAGGCGTTTTGCAAGCATTTCGGTGAACCCGGCGGGCATGTGCTGGGCAATTAAGAAGCAGCCACCGAAATCCGCTGGAACTTGCGAGAGCAAGTACTCGAGCGCGTTCGGTCCTCCGGTGGAGATGCCGATGGCCACGACGCGGTTCGGTGAATGTTGCCGCTGGCCCTTGGGAAGGCGTGCTTTCAGGCGCGCCGACGGAATCTCGGCAATCATTTTGGGAATACCGGAAATCGCAGCCGCTTTGATTTTGAGGGCAAGTTCTTGAGCGATTCCTTGCAAGCTGCCGGAGGCGGCATGCGCCGGTTTTGTGACGAAGTCAAATGCACCCAGGGCGAGGGCTTTCAAGGTTTGCTGTGCGCCCTCGTGAGAATGAGCGCTGAAAAGGATTACGGGTATGCGGTAGCGACGCGTGATCTCACGCATCATTTCGATGCCGTTCATACGCGGCATTTCGAGGTCGAGCGTGACCACGTGTGGCTTGAGCTCCTCGATTTTCTTCAGGCCGAATGAGCCGTCCATTGCTGTTCCGACGACTTTGATCCCGCGATCTTGTTCGAGAATCTGCGGAATAAGCTTCCGCATCAATGCGGAATCGTCGACAACGAGCACACGAATCGGTTCACTCATGCTATGGCTCCCAGGGCCGGTGTACGTCCAAGGCGGCCAGCGACCGCCGAAATATTCAAAATGAGAACAACGGTGCCGTCACCAAGGATGGAAGCGCCGGTGACGATGTCGGACGAAGCGAGGTGGTCGTCGAGAGTCTTGATGACCAACTCCTCTTCGCCCATCAGCACGTCGACTACGAGGCCAAACTTGCGGTCGCCCGCGCCGATGACGACGACGAAGACTTTCTTGGCATCCGCGGCGGGCGGCTGGTCGAGGCAGACGAGAGTGAGCAGCTGATCGCGCAGGCGAATGACGCTGTGACTATCGACGTGATGAATGTCCGCGCCCGTGACGCGAGTGATCTCGACGACATTTGCGACGGGCGCGGCGTAGAGGCGGCCGCCAATGCGGAACAAAAGCGCCTGAATGCTGGCGAGAGTGAGCGGCACGAGCAGACGGAATTTCGTGCCGAGCGACGGCGTGCTTTCGATTTCTACAGTGCCTTTGAGACGTTCGAGCACGGTGGCGACGACGTCCATACCGACACCGCGGCCGCTGATTTCAGTGACCTCGTCGGCAGTGCTGAGGCCGGGCTCGAAAATGAGACGCGCGGCTTCGGAGTCGGTGAGCTTGCTGGCTTCAGATGCGGAAACGATGCCACGCTCGATCGCACGTTCGACAAGTTTCTGGCGGTTGATGCCGCGGCCATCGTCGGAAACCTCGATGACCATTTGATTTCCCTGGTGATAGGCGTTGAGTTGCACGGCGCCGCAGCGCGGTTTGCCAGCGGCTTCGCGGTCAGCGGGTGTTTCGACTCCGTGGTCAACGGCATTGCGAACGAGGTGAGCGAGCGGTTCAGCGAGAGCGTCGAGAATGCCTTTGTCGAGGTCGGTGTTTTCGCCGGAAACGTTGAGGACGACTTCGCGCTCGCGGGTCTTAGCGATGTCACGCACGAGGCGCGGGAAGCGACGAAAGAGCTGCTCGACGGGAACCATGCGAATCTTCATCACAGAACGCTGAAGCTCTTCGAGGACGCGAGATTGCAGGGCGAGCGCATCGGCAAAGCGGCTTCGCAGAGGATCTTTGGCGTGATGCTTGTCGAATTCGACGATCGTGCGATGAAGCATCGATTTGCCGATGATGAGTTCGCCGATCAAGTTCAGGACCGTGTCGATGCGATCGGCGTCGACACGAAGCGTCCGATCCGCGGCCATGCGCACGGCGGCGGAATGTTCGGATTCCGAGGGTTCGTCGCTGATCTTGGTTGAGGCGCTGGGATGAACAGCTGCAGGTGCGGGAGCTGAGAGAGATGCAGGAAACACGCCCGAAGCACGCGCTTCGGCCTGGAGCAAGACTTCGAGGACGTCCTGAGAGGGTTCCTTGGCTTCGGAGATTCTTTCGATCACGACGCTCGAAACGACGGAGGGAATCTTGCACTTTGTTGCGATTAGTTCTTCGGAGTGATCGCTCTCGATAGCGGCTTCGATGTGCGAAGCGTATTCGGCTGCTGCGGCATCGACGGGATAAATAGCAAGGATCGAGCCGACATTCTTTAGAACATTTTGAACAAGCTGAAACGCGGCGCTGTGCATTCCCATCGCCGGATCGATTTCGAGAGCGATGTTGTAGACACGGACGTTGCAGCTCAGCGATTCGGCAATGCGTTCGCGCTGCACTTCGCTCCAGTCAAACTTGCGGGCAGCACGATTCGGAGCCGGTGATTGGTGTTTGGGAATTCTTGTGATTCGGCGAATGTGCTCGCGAAGTTCGTCACCCGAAGGAGGGGCGACGTCCATGCGATAGGCGGCCAGCATGGCCTGAAAGGTATCCGCGGCGGTGAAGATCACTTCGACGAGGAATTTGTGCATGCCGTGAGGAAGTTCGGGACGAAGAGCATCTTCCATTTCGTGAGCCAGAGTGCTGAGCTCTCGGAAACCGCACGCGGCGGAATCGCCTTTGAGAGTGTGGACGACGCGGCGGATGCGACGGATGATTTCCGGATCTTCGGCATGACTTTCCAGCTCAAGTCCTGCCTCATTCATCTCTTGAAGGAGTTCCTGCGAGCTCTCGAAGAAGAGTTCGCGTAGCTCGGAGGCGCGCTCGTCCGGAAAGAAGTTCATGAGGGCACCTCGAGGCGCTGATAGGCGGTGCCATTATTCTGGTGGATCATTTTGAATTTCGTAGTGAGACCGAAGAGACTTTCCGCGTGACCTACGAACAGGTAGCCGTCGGGATTCAGACAGTTGTAAAACTTGTCGATCAAGCGTTTTTGCTCGGCCTCGTCAAAATAAATCATCACGTTGCGGCAGAAGATGATGTCGTTGCCCTGCGGGAGAAACTGAGTCTTCAAATTGTGAAAGTCAAACTGAACGAGATTCTTCAGCGCGGGCTTGACGGCGTATTTGTCGCCCTGCTTGTCGAAATAACGGAGCCGGCAGGTGTAATCAACAGGCTCCATTTGAGCGTCCGAGTAAAGTGCTTGTTCGCCCTGCAGGAGCGCGGAGTAGCTGATATCGGATGCGACGATTTCGACTTTCCATGGTGGCGGAATCAGCGGCTTAGGCGACGGCATGTCGAAAGGAAGAGGATTGCGGAGGTAGTAGTAAGAAAGCGCATCGCAGACTCCGATGGCCATAGTGTACGGTTCCTGACCGGTTGAGCAGCCGGCGCTCCAGAGGCGAAGCGAAAAATCGCGGCGCTCCTGCTTCCTGTGGAGCAAGGTTTCGAGGATGACCTTGGAGAAAAGTTCGAGTTGGGGCAGGTTGCGAAAAAAGCTGGTTTCATTAACCGTGAGATTCTCGAGCAGAGCGGCCAATTCTTTTTTTCCATCATGACTGGTGAGCAAACGGTAGTAGCTGTAAAAAGAATCGAGATTGCAGGCTTTCAGGCGGCGCTGCAGACGGTCGCGGAGAAAGTGAATACGGTGCTCGTCGAAGGACATTCCGCATTCCTGATAAACGAGCGTCTGGAGCAGCTTCAGCTCAGGCTCGGTGAGCGGGACGGGAATCGTTAGCGTTGCCATGCGGACTGTTCGCTCGCTTTGCTGAATGCCACAGTTACTGCTCAGACCAGATGCTCGACGGGCGCGACATTCAGTTCGTCGAGATGACACACTTCGCTGCTTTTCAGAACTTTGTTCAGGTCGAGAAGGATGACGAGACGGTTCTTCAGTTTTCCGACCCCGGTGACGTAGTCGTTTTCGCCGTTCAAAAAGACAGAGCCAGGCGCCTCGATATCCGAGGGAGGGATTTTGAGCACTTCGGAGGCGGCGTTGACAATGAGGCCGACGGTGCGATTTTCGAGTTCGACGACGACGACGCGATTCTTCTTGTCTGGCTCGACGTCGGTTTGGCCGAATCGCTTGCGAAGATCGACCACGGAAATAATTTTCCCGCGGAGATTGATGACACCTTCAACATACTTCTGAGCGTTTGGGACGGCAGTGATCTCCGGAACTCGGACGATTTCGCGAACGAGCGAGATGGGGACTCCGTATGTCTCGCGCCCAATGCGCAGGCCGACGACTTGTAGGTCTCGGGTCATGCTCGGCTGATGTTCTGGGGACGCCTCGTCATGTGCTCGTTACGCCCGAACGAGATCGGAATGAAAAGAGTCTTCTGTTTCTTGGCTGTTGGTACGTCCGTTTCCGCGCCAAGAGGAACTACGGTCCGATTCACGCGAGTCGCGATCGATCCGGAAACGGTCCATGCTCTCAAGGAGAACGCGCGAAAGTTTGGCCATTTGCTCGGCGGTGGCAGCGAGCTCCGTAGAACTGGACGTGGACTGCTGCACGATTTCGCGCATCTTTTCCATCGCGCGGACAACGCCCTGCGCACCGGAGGCCTGCTCTTCGACGGAGGAGGTGATCTCCTGAGTGATTTCCGTCAAACGCGTGGTTGCCTTGGCGATTTGCGATGAGCCGCTGGATTGTTCGTTTGTGGCGGCGCCGATTTCCTGAGCAAACTTGTAAACTTCGCTGACAACGTTGGAGATTTTTCCAAATGCTTTGTTGAGATCAAGGCCGAGCAGCAGGCCGTCTTGCACCATCTGCGTGCTCGTGGCCATGTTGTTGACAGCGGTGCGCGCTTCATCCTGAATTCCCTGAATAAGCTCGGCGATTTCCTTAGTGGATTGCGTGGATTTTTCAGCGAGCTTGCGAACTTCATCAGCGACGACGGCAAAGCCCAGTCCATGCTCGCCCGCGCGAGCAGCTTCGATCGCGGCATTGAGAGCGAGAAGGTTGGTCTGTTCGGCGAGATCGTCAATGACCTCGATGATTTTGCCGATGTTGTCGGCGCGCTTGCCAAGCAAGCCGATGATTTCGGATGAGGACTGAATCGCGGTGCTGGTGCGGTTCAAACCCTCGGTCGCTTTTTCCATGGTAGTTATGCCGGTTTCGACTTCGACGCGCGAGCGGTGGCAAATATCGAGCAGAATTTTTGCGGTGTCAGCGACGCGCTGGATCGAGGCGACCATCTGCTCGATGGACGCAGAGGTTTCGGCCACGCTGGAAGCCTGGACCTGAGTGTTCTTGACGACGTTCTGCACGTTGATACTCATTTCGTGCATGGTACTGGTAACTTCGTCGATGGCAGAAGCAGCCTGCACGCTGATTTTTGCGGATTCTTCAGACGCGGCGGCCATTTGATTCGCGCCGGCAGCGACTTGCGAAGCCGTGTCGCGCACGCGGCGAACGATTTCGCGGAGGCCGCGCGCCATCCGCGAAAACGCGGTGGCCATCGTGTCGCGTTTGGAGAGCGGCTCGATTTCCACGGCGAGTTCGCCTTCCGCGACAGCAGCGGAGACGCCGGCCATGCGCTTGAGATGCAAGACCATCGAACGGAAGTTATCGGCGAGACGACCAATCTCGTCGTCGCGGCGAATATCGATGTTGTGCTCGAGGTCGCCGGCGCTTCCGATTTCGTGTGCAACGTCGATCAGATGGGCAAGCGGATCGGTGATGGACTTCGCGGTGAAATAGGCGATGCCGATGCCGAGAAGAATAGCGATCACTACTCCGATGGAGCTTCCGAAGGTGCTGATTTTGCTGGCGCGTTCGGCGGAGTCGTTCGCAGCGTTGAGAGACTGTTGGATTCGGCTCTCGGCATCATCAAGGACTTGGACGGATTTGCCGACCCAGGACCCAGGATTTTTTTCGAGGTAAAAAACCTGCAGATCCGAAACAGTGCTATCGCCCGAATCGACCTGATGACGCTTGGCGATCAGCGGCCGAGAAAAAGTTTGATCCCAGTCTTGTTCACTGGCTTCGACCTGTTCGAGCGCATTGCGCATGATTTCGTCATTGGTGTTCGCCTTGGCCTTGGAGATGTAATCCATCAGGTCGCTTTCCTCTTTGTTCGTTGCAGTTTCGATCCGAGGATCACCACTCAATAGGAAATTGCGAAGGTCGAGGCGGGCTTCCATCATGTCGTAACGAACTTTTTCGATGACGTGAAGACTCTCGAGAGTAGAGGCGGCCTTGTTACGGACAGAGTGTTCGCGAAGAAGGGCCGTGAAGTTCACGACGAACACTATGGACAAGATCAAAAGAATCGAGCCAAATCCGATATAAAGCTTCTTACTGATGGTCATTGCCCATCGCCTCCCACCTGGGACGGGGCACACAGAGTCCGGCCCCGAAGGTCATCAAGAAAACCAGATACGATTACTGCCCATTGAAATCGAATTCGACGACTTCAACGGTTTCCTTTGGTCCCGGCTCAAACTTCCAGCTCTTCAGCGCCTTTTCGGCTGATTCGAGCAATAGAGGGCTGCCGCCAACGGCACGGGTGGACTTCACGTGACCATCCGGCTCGACTGTAGCCTCAATCTTTACTTTGCCGGTGATGTTCATTTCCCGGGCAATACCTGGGTAATCGGGCACTACACGATGGCTGACCTTCCGCTTTGTAGCGGAGTCTTGTGCCATCGAGGCGTGCGGCGTCAGCAGGAGCGCTGCTGCCACAAAAACCAAGCTGAACCCCAGTACCTTCTTTGTAATGTTCACGGACTTCTCCTCAGACGGGCCTGAATATCCGATGTCCATGAATGCAAAGCGTGTACCAGTCCTAGAACCATCGTTACTGAGCCACAAGGATCGAAAGTAATAAGTAAGGTCCAAAGAAACAGAGACTTAGAGCTCGATTAAAGAGGGGCGGATTTCGAGCCGGATCATTGCGTCGTCTCATCGGGAGCGAGCCCGGCAGGGAAACGTCTCAGCTTGAGAAATCTCGCTGTTGCCGGTGCATAGTTCGGCAACTCACGACGGGCGCTTGTTGACTCAAAATGAGATTGCAGGCTACCGTGAAATGTACACAGGTTCTCAATTTGGGTTTCGGCGTGCAGGCGCGCCCTTTCCATGCGTTCACGGTCACGGCGGTCCAAAGTCCTCTCCTCAACCGGCGAAGGCAGCCTCGAGCGCCTTCTTGAACAGCTGTGCGCCTCGCGCCGAGACGCAATCCCCGGTGTCTGTCGCGCGCTGAGCGCCCATTTTCAAGGAGATGGAGCGAGTTGTTGGCGCGTCGATAGTAGCGCAAAGGCGAAATGTGTTTACATGACCGGTTTTGCCGGACTCGACTTGGCAGGCCCAGAAGTTGAGCTGACGAACGGCTCGCTTTTTTCGCGAGCGCTCGCTCGCGGGACTGCCGTCCAGGCTGGTCATAACAAGGTGTCACACTGCTACCTAGTGATTGCTGCAAAAACTCAGGACGGCGCGCGCAGCCTACTAGCGGTTTCTTACCGGTCGGCCTCGAAGAGGGCGCTTCGCGACGCGGAACAGCGCGCGAAGAGCATTTCGGCACTCGTGGGTCTCGCTTTTTCGTCGCTGGATTCATCAAGAGAGGATTTGGCGGAGAAGCACGGGCGGAGCTTGATGAATCTCGCGCTGGAGCTGAAACCCTCGCTGCGGCTGCCAGAGTTTGTCGGGCGTTTTACGTGCCGCGCTGGAGAAATTCTCGGTGCGCGAGTGGCAATTCTGGCGCTGACGCGCGGCGCACAACTAGAGACGGTGCTTGTGAGTGATTTGCGCGAGCCGTCGCGAGAAATTGATCGGCCGAGACTCAACGCAGCTATCACGAAACTGGCTCAAGAGCATTCGGAAGGGACTCTGCTTGGATCCGCGATGGCTCTGTTGGGCGAAGAAGCGGCACTGAGCTTTGGCTGGCATGACGTTTGTTTTGTGCGATTGACCGGAACAGAAGGGGACCTCCTGGGAGCGCTGTGCCTCGTGGATCGCGCGAAGGAGCTTGCGAAATCGGATCGGAATCTCGTGCAGGCACTGGCGGGACACGCCTCCGTGGCGCTGGAAAATTCGCGGCTTTTCTCGCGAATCGAGCACTCGAAACGGCAATGGGTAGAGGATTTCGACGCCATTAGCGACTTGATTGTGGTGCACGATCCGGTGAATATGATTCTGCGGGTGAATCGCTCGCTAGCGGATGCAGTGGGATTGCGGCCGTCGGAACTTGTCGGCAAAAGCACCAAGGCGATCAGTAAAATCGCGGCGGATTCGCCAGGCCTGGCGTGCCCGTTTTGCAGGGAATCAGATCACGCGATAGAAGAGTCAGTGCTTACGTCAGGTGCGCGCGCATTTTTGATTTCGACGTCACGAATTGGTTCTGGCGAAGAAGGATCGCGGACCATCCACGTGCTGAAAGACATTACGGAACAGCGAAGATACCAAACGCAGCTGCAGCGCGAGCGCGACTTCAACACAAAAATATTGAACAACACACAGAGCATGATTCTCGTGCTCGATACGGCGGGTCTGGTGAGTTACGCAAACCGGCGATGCTATGAATCGGGCTACGGAAAGGAAGATCTGCTGGGGCGAACGTTCGCGGAATTCATTCCGCGAAACCGCCGCGCGCAGTTCGACCGGACGTTTGCAAGCGCATTGCGAGGGATCGCATCGGAGAATATTGAGTTGCCGGTGCTGCGAGGAAACCGAAGCACCGGACAGTTTTCGATCAGCGTGAGTCCGATGCGCGACGAAGAGGGCCACGTGAACAGCATCGTCGTGGTGCTGACGGATATTACAGATGCGGCGGTGCTACAGGCGCAACTGCGGCACAGCGAAAAAATGGCGGCGGTTGGCCAACTGGTCGCCGGAGTAGCACACGAAATTAACAATCCGCTGGCGGCGATTGTGGGTTATTCGGATTTGCTGCTAGAGAACAGCAGCGTCCCGAAGTCCGCTAAAGAAGAGCTGGAGATCGTGCTGAAGGAGGCGGAACGCACGAAGGAAATTGTGCAAAACCTGCTGAGATTTGCGCGGCAAATGCCCGCGAAGCGCGAGGTGCTGGACATTCACGACGTCCTGCGGCAAGTGCTGCAGCTGCGCACGTACGGAGGGGCGAGCGACGGAGTGGAAGTCGTCGAGCATTTCAGCACGAAGGTTCCGCAGGTTTTTGGGGACGCGAATCAGCTGCAGCAGGTGTTTCTAAATATTTTGAATAACGCGTATGACGCAGTGCGTGAGTCAGGATGCACAGGAAGAATCGAGATCGCCACCAAGGAACTCGACGGAGTCGTGGAAATCACAATTCGCGACAATGGCGTGGGAATTTCGGACACAGCGCGAATCTTCGAGCCGTTTTATACGACAAAGGAAGTCGGCAAAGGGACTGGCCTGGGTTTGAGCATCTGCTACGGCATTGTGAGAGAGCACGGCGGCGATGTGATTTGCGAGAACAACAATAATGGGGCAGGATGCACATTTTTTGTACGGCTTCCGGCGGCGAAGACACCAGCAACATTTTCCGTGGCAGGGATGCCTTAGCACGCGTGAGGTGGGGTGGCGGTCCCAGGAAACAATTGGAGAATGCGAAGAATCATGGTTGACGATGCACGAGTTCGGTTTTTGGTGGTTGACGACGAGGCTTCGATCCGGAAGCTCTGCATGACCATTGGCGAGCGGCTGGGGTTCGCGGTGTCGGAGGCAGAAAACGCGGAAGCCGCACTGGTATTGATCGAAGAGCATCTTCCGGAGGTTGTGATCGCAGATCTGAAATTGCCGCAGATGGGTGGTGTGGAGTTGCTCCGCCAAATCAAGCGCCTGCTTTCTGCGACAGAAGTAGCGATTATGACCGGGCATGGAACGGTCGAGTCTGCGGTTGATGCAATGAAATTAGGCGCATACGACTACATCGAGAAACCGTTTCGGGTCGAGAAACTGAGGTCTCTGCTGCAGCGCATGGCAGAAAAGGTGCGGCTCGTGGCAGAGAATCAGTTTTTGCGCGAGCGCGTGGACGCAGAGACACGACTCGATGGAATTGTTGGAACGTCCGCAAAAATTCAGGAAGTACTGCGCATGGTTTCGCGGTTGAAGGATTCGTCAGCGCCCGTTTTGATTGCTGGTGAGAGCGGAACGGGCAAGGAACTTGTGGCGCGCGCGATTCATTTCCGGGGTCCGCTGGCACAGAGGCCGTTCGTCGCGGTGGACTGCGGTGCATTGGTGCCGACGCTAATGGAAAGCGAGCTTTTTGGTCACGAAAAAGGAGCATTCACGGGCGCGCTCAAGGCGAAGCGCGGACTTTTTCAGGCAGCGAACGGTGGAACGATATTCCTGGACGAAATTGGCGAGCTGCCTCTGGAAATGCAGGCGAAACTTTTGCGCGTGCTGCAAGAAAAAGAAGTGCGGCCGGTGGGCAGCAACGAGAGCGTGTCGGTGGATGTGCGCGTAATCGCGGCAACGAATCGAGATTTAGAAGCGGCGTATCGTGCGGGCGCGTTCCGAAAGGATTTGTTCTTCCGACTGAACGTCGTCGTGGTGCATATGCCGGCGCTGCGCGAAAGGCGTTCCGACATTCCTGCACTGATTCGATGTTTCTTGGAGCGGCATGCGCCGGGAGAAAACGTTCAGGTGGGCTCAGCAGTGATGAAGGCCTTCCTCCAGTACGATTGGCCGGGAAACATTCGAGAATTGGAAAACTGCGTGGCGCGCGCATTGGCGTTGGGCGATCGACAGTCAATTGGGTTAAACGATCTTCCGCCCACCCTTCGCTCAAGCCAGGAGGGGGATTTCTCGAGCGAAGATTCGCGCGTCCTGGCCTCGACGGCACTGGCGGATATGGAGCGAATGACGATCCTGCGCGTTTTCGAGCAGGCGCGTGGCGACAAGGCTCTCGCCGGAAAAATGCTTGGGATCAGCCGCGCGACGCTATACCGGAAACTGAAGCAGTACCAGATTCCGCTAAGGCCGGCACGGAAGGCAGTCGCGACCGCGCCGCAAGATTAGCCTCTTGTGGGTCGGATTTGTCTCATCGGTGGGTGTTGCAGGTGCCGACGGATGAGACGATTTTGTCGCAGGGTGAGACACTGTAGAATCCGGTAGTGCGACGGACTGCGTAATAGCCGCAATTCCAATAAGTTACGGTTCCCGCGAACAATCTGGCTTTGGCCGCGTGCGTGCTTTTCCCCTTCACTAACGCCGAGAGTAGGGTTTACCTCGGCAGTACAGCACCTTTGCGCAAAGGGTACTGAATTCATGACCAAGCTAGCTGGAAAATCTGCGCCTCCGGAGCAATCACCGGTGTCGCTGAGCGAGAAAGCAGAAGCGATCGCCGGAGCGTGGGCGGAAGCACGGCTCCTCTATCCGCTTTATTTTTATTTGTCGACACACTTTCATTTGACGGTGACACCCGTTCATGACGCAACGCTTCCCGCCGCATGTCCTGCGACAGAGCTTTTCGACCAGGTGATTGGCTGGCTGGACGAGATGGACGCACAAATCCGGCCGAATCAGCTGCGGCAGCTGCTGCATTCGCTGAAAGAGGTCCGGCCAGAGAGTTTGCGCGCGCTGATCTTGCGTTTGCTGCGCCACACTCAGAAATCACCAACGGACCGGGACAACATCGATTTGCTGCTGGCAACGTACTTCGCTCTTTGTGCGCCGGAGGATTTGTACGCGTGCGAGATTACGCTCGGCGACGTCGCCCAAGTGCTGCAAAACGTCTTGGTGGACGCCGATGCCACGGAACTCGAATGGTGCGGGCCGCTCAATCAAGTGTTGGACGCGATGAAAGAGTGCCGGGGCTTGCGCGAAGTTTTCGCGGCGAAACTGCTGGAAAAAGGGCGCGAGCTCAAAGATGCCGCGGGGTACATGTTTTACGATCCGGCGGCCTTGGTTGCGTTCACGCGATTCAATTTTTTGGTGCGCCGCTCATTCTTCCGTCTGCTTCATGCTGACTTGCGGGCGATCCGCGAAGGCCTGACAGAGCTGGAGCGGCGCGGCATTTCCACTGTTGATTGCCGTACGGCGGGACTGGCCCAACAAGAACCTGTCGGGCACTTGCGAGAAATTTCTCTCTCGTGGCGGCAGCCAATATCTTCGGACTATGCAGCGGAGTCCGCGAACAAGACATTCGAGCAACTGCTTGCGATTCGTGCTGCGGTGGAACGGGCGCTCGGAATTGTTCCGGCTGAAATCAAAGTTCCGGTGATTGACTCGGTGACGCCTCCGGAAAAGCCGAAGCCGATTGCGCCTGAGGCGTCGCCGCAGCCCGCGACGCAAACGGCGGCGCCTCAAGCGGTGCAACGACCGTCGCGTCCGCGCGAAATCATTGAACCGCCCGCAGCACCAGCACAGCCAGCGCCGAAGCCGCGAGTGGTTACGTTACCCAGCCGCAATGCGGCAGCCTCACCGCAAGTTCCAGCAACCGCGCCAGCGGTGCAGCCTGTTCGTCCTGTTGCCGTGCCGGCCGCTCCGGCAAAACCCATCGCGCCCGTAACAGCTCAATCGCCACTACAACAACCAGCAGCGGCCATGAAGGCGCCGCCAACACCGCCGATGAGACCCGCACCTGCGGCGCCAACTGTCGCAACAGCTCATGCTGAACGCGCGGATGTCTCAGGGACACGGGCAGTCACGAACGGCAACGTGCTTTCGCCGGACCTCGAGAAATGTCTCGAGGGAATCTGGGAGCAGCTGATCGAAGCGCCGCCGACGCGCGGGCGTTCGATGAGCACAGTAAACCTGGGCGACGCGAGAATCTTGCTATCGGCTTGGGAAGTAAACGCGTTTGTGAGCGACGGCGGCCAGCTTTCGGAAGACCTACGGCGGGCCGTAGCGGCGCGCTCTCTCATTGCCCTAGCGCGCGAAGAACAGAAGGCGTCAGGAGATCCCGCGAAGCTCAATAGCGCAATCGCGCTTGGACGCGAGGAGATGAAATACTTGCAGGTACGCGTGGACCAGGCCCAGCGAATGAAGAATACGGAGGCAGCGGTGAATCTCGGTATTAGCGCGCGGCGGCTGCTTTCGACGATCGAAGAAGCGCAGGCGTAGAGATTACGGGGAAGCACTCCGCGAAAAGCCCAGTTGTCGGAGGATGAAGCGTTGAAAAAGGTTCTGGTCGTCGATGATTCAGTTGCAGCGGTGAAGATGATGCAGGGGATACTCGAAGAGGGCGGCTATCTTTCGGTCGGCCTGAGCGACCCGCTGCGAATCGAAGAGGCCATTACCACTGAGCATCCCGGGGTGATTTTGCTCGATGTGGTCATGCCGCAGCGAAATGGGTTTCAAATTTGCCGTGATTTGAAAGGGAATGAGCTGTTTGGCGGCATACCGGTGATTCTCGTGAGCTCGAAGAATACGACGAGCGATAAGTTTTGGGGCCAGCAACAGGGCGCGGACGCATACATCGCCAAGCCGTTTACAGCCGAGGAGCTTTTGTCCACAGTGCGGAGATTCGCTTGATGCATGACGACCACAAGACGGAGCACGGCTTCGAGCAGCCCGATCTGGCCGCGGTTGGCGCAGAGGCCGGCGAAATGCTCGATCCGACGGAGATGGTCGAGCCTTTTGGCGGGGACGCGCTCAGCGATCGGATTCCGGAGAGTCAGTATTGCGTTTTCCGTGCTGGACGTGAACGGTTTTGTCTTTCCGTGCTGACGATTGAAGAGGTAGTTGATTGGCCTCCGGTGACGCGAGTGCCGCTGGCGCCGTCGTTCTTGATGGGCGTTTTCAATTTGCGCGGATCAATCGTTCCACTGATGGATATCGCATTTACGGAAGGCAGACGGCCCGGGTTGCTGCCGCGACACGTTGTTGTGGCGGCGTTGCGGGACGAAGTGAGCGCAACGAGCATTCGGCTCGGAATCGCCGCGGACGAAGTGATGGGAACGTATACGGCGGCGGACGATTCGCTCCTGGATCAGATGCCGAGCGAGGTTCCGCACTGCAGAGGCATGTTGCGGCATGACGACCGCCTGGCGCTGGTGCTTGACCTGAACAAGATGATCGAAGTGTTTCCGGTGCCGGTCATATGAGATTGAAAAAAACATCAGTTGGAAGAACCGTCGCGGGGGATGCGGCCATCACGGTTTTTGATTTCGGAGGATGTTATGAGATCGCGTCTTAGTTCCACCATCTGGGCTTTGATCCTTTGGGATGCGGCCGCGCTCGCCGCGGTTCTGGGCTTCGCTTTCCATGCCGGCGCCATGGCGAACGGACAGTCGCTCGCCAATTTTTCGGCGCTTCCGAGCGGGGCATCGTCAAGCTTGCTTTGCGCCGCAGCCCTTGCCGTTGCGACGTTCCTCGCGCACGTAATCTTGCTTCCGAAGCGCGTGATTGCGCCGTTGAGCGAACTGGCGAGCTTTTCCGAGAAACTTGCCGCAGGCGACTCACGCGCGAAGGCGGAGATCACGGGGACGGACGAGTTCGCCTTCATTGCCGACAATTTGAATCGCAGCGCTGCGAAAGTCGCCCGGTCGTCGGTCAGCCAGGAGGCGTCGGAATCTTTACAGCGGAGCATCACGGACTTGCTCAACCTGATCAATCAGGTGTCACGCGGCGACTTGACGATGCGCGGCAGAGTGACGAATGACGCGCTGGGCAACGTGACCGACTCTGTGAACTTGATGCTCGACAACTTCACGAAGGTTATTGAGCGAGTGCGGAAGGCGGCGATCGACGTCAATAACAGCGCGAGCCACATTCTATTCGCGGCCGACGAAATGACGACGGGCGCGACGCAGCAGGATCAGGAAATCACGAACACTTCATCGGCGGTAGAAGAACTGACGGTGTCGATGAAACAGGTATCAAACAACGCAGAAGCGAGCGCCGAAGCGGCGCGCCGGGCACTGGATGCGGCAGAATCAGGCAACCGCGCAGTTCGCGACACACTCGAAGGGATGCAGCGTATCCGCGCTTCGGTGCAGGCGACCGCAAAAAAGATCAAATCGCTGGGCGACCGGTCGCTGGAAATTTCGGAAATCATCAACGTCATCAACGACATCACAGAGCAGACCAACCTGCTTGCGCTCAACGCGGCGATCGAAGCGGCGCGTGCGGGCGAGGCGGGACGCGGATTCGCGGTAGTTGCGGACGAGGTGCGCAAGCTCGCAGAACACTCACGCAGCGCGACGAAAGACATTGCAGCGCTCATCAAGGCGATTCAGGCCGAGACGAACGAAGCGGTTGTGGTAATGGAGGAAGGCACGAAGGAAGTGGAGGTCGGCGCCAGCCTCGCGGATCAAGCCGGAAAAGCGCTGGAAGCGATTTCGAGCGTCGTGCGGCAGTCCGCGGAACTCGTCCAGGAAATTTCGCTCGCGTCGAAGCAGCAGGTGCGAGGAACCGAAGGCGTAGCGAACGCGATGCAAATTATCTCGAGCATTACTCGGCAGACGTCGCAAGGCGCCCGTCAAACGGCAACGACGGTCGGTGACATGGTCAAACTTTCGGAGCAGCTGAACGAAGCGCTCGCTCAGTTCCGTTCCGGATCAAAAACTGGCTCGGAGGGCTTGCACGCCGAGGAATTGCGGCCCGAGCCGGTTCCGATGGGCGCACGCCGTTAATTAATTGGCCGTTGCTCGCTGACGCGGACGGAACATGAAACATCTTGCAGGCGTTTCCATCACGGATTACGAATTCGACGAGATTCGTACGCTCATCGAGCGGCGCTCCGGCATTTTGTTCGACGCATCACGCGAGCGTTTTTTCTCGACGCGCATTCGCGAACACATGGCGGCGAAGCATTTTGCCCGCGGCACGGATCTGCTTCGCAAGGTGCACGCGTCGAATGTCGAGTACGACATGCTGGTGGAGCGACTCCTGACGCAGGAGACTTCGTTTTTCCGGTACCCCGCGGTTTTCGAAGCGTTTCAACGGAAAGTCCTTCCTGAATTGCACATGAAAAAATTCTGGGAGAATCCGCGGTCGTTGCGTATTTGGAGCGCGGGATGTGCAACGGGAGAGGAACCGTACTCGATCGCGATTTCCGTCGCGGATGCGCTGATGTTCTCCGAGGCGTGGAACGTGGAGATTCTAGCGACAGACATTAGCAAGAACGCGCTGAAGTCGGCGCAAGAAGGCATCTACCGGCGCCGAAGCCTTGGACAACTGTCGCCGCGCCAGCTGGATGCCTACTTTTCAGCGTCCGGCAACGAACACGTAATCAAGCCGCGAATCCGGCGAATGGTGTCGTTTGCGCCGATGAATCTGGCGCAGGCGGTGTACCTCGGGCGCCTTGACTGCATTTTCTGCATGAACGTGATGATTTATTTTTCGGAGGCGCGCAGAAATTCGCTAATTCAGCACTTCTATGAATATCTGGAGCCCGGCGGATATTTGTTCCTCGGCCATTCCGAATCGGTGTCCAACGTTCCCGTGAGATTCGAATCAGTGGTGTCCGGCGACTGCATTCTCTATCGCAAGCCAGCGGGCGAAATGATTTATCGCGGCGCGGCGTTGGTCGAAGGTGCGTTGTGAGCGATCCCGGAAAAGGCGCGATCGAAGTCTTCCTGCAGGAAGCGTCGGAGCACCTGCAGTTCCTGCGCGAATACGCGAGCATTCTCCAGGAGCCGCAGCCGAATCCCGATGATTTGGAGCGGTTATACATTGCGGCGCACACACTTTCCGGCACTTCAGCGACTTATGGGTTCCCGTTGTTCTCGGAAATTTCAGGCAAGCTGGCGCACGTGTTTCAATACACGCGAAATGCGTCGCTCAATTCGGACACGATAGCGCCTCTCACGGAATTTCTGTCAGACGCGATTTCCGTGCTGGAGTTTGATCTGTTGGAAATCAGTGACTCGGCAACGGAAGTGGCATCGGATATTCAGGCGTTCAAGCAGCGTTATGCCTTTGCCTTTCCTCCGGCTGGACCGGCGTCGCGCGCAGAGACGCTCGTCGATAGTGCGAGCGTGTCGGCAGTCGGTGCACCGCAGGTTGCTCAACAAACTGCCGGTGGGTATTACGACCGGCTGCCGCTCGATGACGAGGTCGCCGAAGAGGTATTGCGATTCTTTGTGCCCGAAGCGGAAGAACACCTGCAAGCAGTGACGGAGTGTTTGCTGGCGCTCGAAGCAAGCCCGAATCCTGAGGACGTGAATCGGCTGTTCCGCTCGATGCATACGATCAAGGGTTCAGCGGCACAGGTTGGCTTGCACCGCATTTCTGCGATTGCGCATCGCGTGGAAGACTTGGTTGGACAGATGCGCGACGGTATTCTTGCTCCCGGAGCCGAACTAACAGATCTCTGTCTGCAATCCGCTGATGTATTGAAAAAGTTTCTGCATCACGAATGGCCGAGCGAACAAGATGCTCGGTCGGCGGTTGATCTGTTGCTTTTGCGCATTGAGGAATTTGTGCCGGACCAGACGGTTGGGGCGGGATCGGATAACGTCGGAGACGCGATGGTGCAAGCGGCAGCTGAAGGAGCCGGTCTGTCGCATCCGTCTGCTGCTATGCATGATGAAGGGCCGGCCGAAAGCGCGGCGCCACGGATGGCGCATTCTAACGCTCCACAGTTGCATTCCGTGCGGATTTCCCTAGAGCGCCTGGACAAAATGATGAATGCGGTGGGCGAGTTGGTGATCAACCGCACGAGAATGATCGGACGCCTTGCCGAACTGGAGAGGCTTGTCGAGATTCTGAATTTCTCGAAGTCGCGGCTAGGCGAGAAGATTTCCGGTTTCCAGGAGAAATACGAGTTCAACTGGGTCGGATCGCAATTTCCGCTGCTTTCATCGAAGGCAGCTGCGCAGAATGCTTCGAGGGTGGCCGACAAACGGCATGACCCGTTCAGCGAGTTCACGGAACTGGAGATGGACCGGTACGATGATTTCAGTATTTTGTCGCGGTCACTAACAGAAATCTCCGCAGACGTGAACGAAGTGCTTGCGCAACTCGGCGGTTTCATGGGCCGAGTGGACGCGGACATCGATGAATTCACAAAACTGGCACATCATCTGCAGGATCAGATCACTCAGGCACGAATGGTGCCCATCGGCAATTTGTACACGCGGTTGTCGCGAACCGTGCGCGATGCGGCCAAGACGACCGCCAAAGAAGTTGATTTCGTCTTGGATGGCGCGTCCACGGAACTCGACAACAACATCATCCAGCAGATCTCCGATCCGCTGATTCACATTGTGCGAAATGCGGTTGCGCACGGCTTGGAGATGCCGGAGGAGCGTGCGCAGCAGGGCAAGAATCCACGAGGGCGTATTGCAGTTCGCGCGTATCATCGCGGCAATCATATTTTCATCGAAGTTGAGGACGACGGCTGCGGCATTGATTCGGAAAAGATCCGCACCCGAGCGGCCGAATCGGGATTTGTTTCGGCGGAGCAAGCGCGGCTGATGAACGACCGCGAGTTGCGCAACCTGCTTTTCTTGCCCGGATTCTCCACCGCAAATGAAAAGACGGAATTGGCGGGACGCGGCGTCGGTTTGGACGTCGTGAAGGCCAATCTGGAAGCGCTGAACGGCGAAGTCGAGATAAGAACTGAACCCGGGCAGGGCTCATGCTTCACGCTGAAAGTTCCGCTTACGCTGATTATTTCGCAAGCCTTGTTTGTTCGCTGCGGCACGTCGCTGTTCGCGCTGCCACTGGGCTTCGTCGAAGAAATCCGGCGTTTGCGGCCCGAAGAAATCGAAGATGTTGGCGGCAAGCTGCTGACGAAGGTTCGCGACGAAATCATAGACGTAGTGCGTTTGGATGCGCGGCTCGGCCTGCCCCTGCTCGAAACTGTGAATGGATATTTCCGGATGGTGATCGTCAAGGTTGCAGGCAGGCGCGTTGGTCTGGCCGTCGACGAAGTGCTGCGCAAAGACGAAGTTGTCATCAAGAATCTCGGCGGATTCCTCCGCAACATCCGTTTGTTCCCCGGCGCGACCATTGCTCCCGACGGGAGCTTGATTCTCGCCATTGACTTGCATCGACTTGTCGCCCAGGAACTCTCCGAACACGCTTCTCTGAGCGCTACGGCTGCGGCAGCGCGCGTGTTCGCGCCGGGAGCTGAGGCGGTTGCGTCCGGCAGCATTCCGACGGAGGCGATCGACGAAGTGCAAGGCGAGCGAGTGGTGATCGTCGTCGATGATTCGATCAGCGTCCGCAAGTTTGTGGGCCGAATGCTCGAGAAGGCCGGCTATCGCGTGCTGCTGGCTTCGGACGGTCTTGAAGCGACCGAGCTTTTGGCGCAATCGGGCGCGCATCTGATCATCACCGATTTGGAAATGCCGCGGATGAACGGATACGAGCTGATGGCTCACCTGCGACAGAATCCGGACACGCGCCGAATTCCAACGATGGTCGTAACTTCCCGCGCCGGAGCCAAGCATCGCGACCGCGCGATGAAGGAAGGTGCGGTGACGTTCCTGACCAAGCCCGTACAAGAGGAACAATTGCTGGCTGCCGTGGCCTCGATTCTAGGAGTGGAGAAGGCGGGACATCGTCGCCGGTCGGCGCCCGTTACCGTGAGCTGATATGAACGCGACTGCAAAGAAGATTCGTGTGCTGCTGGTGGACGATTCTTCGTTCATGCGCAAAGTGCTGCAGGCGATTATCAGCAGCGACCCGCAAATGGAAGTTGTGGGCCAAGCCAAGGACGGAAACGAGGCTGTGGCGATGGCGCAGTCGCTCAACCCAGACGTGATTACGATGGATATCAATATGCCCCGTGCGGATGGTTTGCAGGCGACGGAGCAAATCATGTCGCAGAATCCGCGGCCAATTGTGATTGTAAGTTCTGAAACGCGCGACGGCGCAGCGAGCACGTTGGTCGCGTTGGAGCTAGGCGCGATTGATTTCATTTCAAAGCCGTCGAGCGGCATCGATCTGGACATGAATTCCGTCGGCGCAGAACTGAATCGCAAGCTGAAGATGGCGGCGAAGGTCCATGTGGTGCGGACGGCGACGCGGCCAAAGGCCAATGCGAGGGGAATATGTGGAGAAGCATCTGCAACACCCACGGAAGGCCCAGTTTCAAATGCGACAAACGCAAACCGATTTCCTGTCGTGGTGATTGCCGCTTCGACGGGCGGCCCAGCGGCAGTGATGCAGTTGGTGGCTGGCATAGCGAAGGACCTTCCTGGGGCGGTTGTGTTGGTGCAGCACATGCCCGCTAGTTTCACGAGTCAGTTTGCCATTCAGCTTGCGAACGCCGCCGAAATCCAAGTTAAAGAAGCGGTGGCAAACGAGGCGCTCGCGCCGGCGACTTTCTACATTTGTCCCGGATCGCATCATATCCGCGTTTCGCCCAAGGGGCGCATTGTACTCGATAGCGGCGCGCGGATTTCAGGGTACCGTCCGTGCGCCGACGTGGCGATGGAAACTGCCGCGGAGTGGGCCGGTCCGCTCACGACGGGCGTGGTCCTGACAGGCATGGGCAATGACGGTTCTCGCGGCGCGCGGGCAATTTACTCCGGCGGCGGGGCGGTTTTCGTTCAGGACGAAGCGACGTCAGTGATTTTTGGCATGCCCGCGGAAGTGATAAAGACAGGATTCGTGACGCAAGTACTCCCTCTCGATCAGATTGCGGCCGCGATTGAAAAGCGCGTGCGGCAACTCGCCAGTATGTCCCAGGTTGTGCTGAGATGAGGATTGCGCCAAGCGAAACGCGGCCGGGTCGACGCTCGTTCCACAGCGAGCCGATCATCCTTTTTTCCATCAGCGGACAAACGTTTGCGATCAATGCAAATGCGATTCAGGAAATCCGCACCACGGACAGCATTTCCGCAGCTGCCACGGATGTTTCCGCGCCGGGAATCCCGAAGGTGCGACACGGCTTGCGGCGCGGCCGGACGATGTTTCATGTGGTTAACGGCGCCGCTCATTTTGGATTGCCGGCATCGCGCCCCGCACAAGTTGTCGTGCTACGGAATTATCGCATCGCTGTACTCGTGGACTCGATCGACCGAATGGAGACGATGACGCTCCTGATGGCTTTGCCGCCCGGATTTTGCGGGCCTGAAAGGGTGTGGTACCGGGGAGTGACGTTAATCTCGGAAAACGTGGTGCCGGTGGTGAGTCCAGCCGGATTCTTGACGGAGCAAGACCTTGCACAATTGGACGCGGCGGCCTCGGAAGCAGCGGAATCTGAGCCAACTGCTGAAGCTGGAGGCAAGGCGATTCAAGCGTCGACGGAGCAGCGCGAATGAGCGTCGCAGTTGAAACGACGGTAAAGTCGTTTGTGGTCCTTCCGCTTGGCAAACGGCGCGTTGCTTTCGCAGCCGACTCGGTGATCGAGTTGACTGTACCGGAGAGACTTCAGAATTTCCCGCATCGCACAGGGTGGATTTCTGGGGTGCTGGTGCGGCGGAACCGCATCGTGCCAGTCTGTGATATTAGCGAGTTGTTCGGTGAAGAAGCGTCTTCCGCGAATCGTTTTTACTTGATCGCGGAATGGCAGGAGAGCGGCCTGCGAGATTGGTGCGCGATCCCGGTTGCGGGAGAGTGCGAGCTCGCTTCGGCCGAAACGTTACAGCCTCGGGACGGTAAAACGAGTGCGCGGTTTTCATTTGTCATTGGATCGATCCCCGTAAACGGCGAAGAAATCGAGATAGTTGACCTCGCAAAGCTGATTCAGGCGCGTCGCGCGGTTTCTGGAAACTCGGCCGAGGAATCGTCTCGATGACTGTCGCCGCAGCTCAGCCTAAGATCCTGCTGATTGATAGCAACGTGTATTTTTCGAAGAAGCTGAGCGATGCATTGAAAACGGAAGGATTCGAAGTGGTGACAAGCTCGCAGGCGCCGTACGCGCTGACGATGCTCGAATGGAACAAGCCGGCAGTGGTGCTGTGTGCGACGAATTTGCGTGAGATGAATGCCTATGAAATTGCGCCAATTCTGCGCGCGGATTCGAAGACGGCAGCGATTCCGATCATCGCGGTGGGAAATGGCGGAGATCAGGCTCTTATGGAGGCGTTTCGTTCCGGCTGCGACGATTACGTGGACCGGCGGCGCGCACCGGACGACATCGCCGCGCATGTGCGTGCATTTCTGCTGAGCCGACAGGAGGGTTTTCAGCCGACGCAAATGGTACCGAGCTCGATGGCGTCGCTCACGGGCGATTTGTCACGAATGGATTTGCCGGGCGTGATTCAAATGCTAAGTCAGGCGCGTCAGACGGGTGCACTGAATATCAACGCCGGCGATACGGATGGCGTGATTTACTTTGATGGCGGCGAACTGTCGCATGCGGAGTGCGGTCTGCTGTTCGGCGATGAAGCCGTGGTTCATATTGTGAAGTCTTGCGAGAACACGGGGAAAGGCGTTTACAAGTTTGTGTATGGCACGACGGCCGCCCACAGGACAGTGTTGCGGTCGGCGACCGACCTGATGCTCGATGCGATGCGCGAGCTGGACGAAGCGGCGCAAGAGGCCGAGTCGACGAGTGATGTGGAATCCTCTGAGGCGCACTCGAGGAGCGATTCAGACAGCGGCCCCAATAAAATCGAATTGGAGCAGCCATGAGCGACACGCTCGAAACAGCCAGCGAAAAACCCACGGGAAAAGTTCCGACGGTCTACTTCATCGATGACAGCGCAACGATGCGCGAAGTGATCAAGATTGCATTTCGGCGCGAATCCATCAATGTGATTACTTGCCACGATGCCGCGTCCGCTCTGGTGCAATTTGGAGAAACGGTTCCCGACGCAGTGATTACCGATGTGATTATGCCGGGAAAAGACGGGTACGAAGTGTGCCAGTTGATAAAGAAAGATGAGCACCTCGCGAAAACGCCCGTGATCCTGATGTCCGGCGTGGTGGACAAAACCGTAGCGGAAAAAGCAATCGCGGTACGCGCGGACGAGTTGATTCGCAAACCGTTTCAGCCGCAGGATTTGATCGCGCGGGTGAAAAATCTGCTCGATCCCAAACCGCATCAGCAGACGCCGGCGGTGCGCGAGCGGCCGATCACCAGCGCGGAGCCAAGGTTGGGTGCCGCCTCGCTGTCGGGGATTTTCGCAATGCCAGCTGAATCCGCACCGCCAGCCGCGATGAGGCCAATGCCTCCGGCATTGAGCGAGCGACCAGCGGTTCCGGTGGCGTCGTACTCTGCGCCGAGACCTGCAGCGCCCACAGCAGAAATCCAGAAACTCAAGTTCGAAATTCAGCGACTGGAAATGCTCGTCAAAAAACTTCTATCCGAGCTCGAAGCAGAGCGCAGTTACGTGGCGTCGCTCGAATCACACATGAGAACGCTGCAAGAAACCGAGTGAGACAGTGGCGAACTACCTAAGCTTCGATGCCAGGAACTCGTGGACTACGGCGGTGATGTCCTTATGTTGAGCGATGGCTTCGTAGTTCAAGTGTTGCATGTTGTTATCTGAGATTTTCCCAGACAATTCCGCAATTGCAGCGAGCACGCCCGGACGATTTTTCCCAATTTCGCTACGAACAATCGTGACGGCTTGGTATGGCGGGAAGTAGTGTTTGTCGTCTTCCAGGACAGTGAAGTCGTCGCCGAGTAACTGGCCGTCAGTGGTATTGCCAGCAACGATGTCGACTTGATGCGCTGTCAGCGCACGATAGAGAAGATTTAGATCCATGATGCGCGGCTCGCCGGTGAATTTCAGGCCGTACGTTTTCACGAAGCCGTCGTATCCGTCGGGGCGCTCCATGAATTCGTAGCCAAAACCCGCACGCCAATTTGGTGAGTATTTCGCCGCCTGGGAAGTCGTATGAAGCTGATCCTGCCGCGCGTCCTGTCCGCGAATCACGATGGCGAAACTGTCGTTAAACCCGAGTGGCGGTTCAACGATGAGATTGAAGCGGCGCGCGTATTCGCTGCGAACGCGATCGAAAACGGCTTGAGGATCCGTCTCAGGAGGCTGTTTCAGTACGGCGGTCAGCGCGGTGCCGGTGTATTCCACGTACATATCGATGCGGCCAGCGAGCAACGCTTGATGGCAAATGTAGGTTCCGGCGAGATAGAAGCGGCGTTCTACGTGCAGTTTTGTTTTTGCTTGTATCTGCTGGGCCAGGATTTCGCCGAGGATCGCTTGCTCGGGGAAATTCTTGGAGCCCACGACAATTGTGTCCTGGCGACTCACACAGCCACTGACGAGGATGAGGACAGTGAAGCAGGTCAGTATCAGGCAGCGCATGGTTTAGCGAGCGTGCCGCAACCGGCGTTCAAAGAGACCGAGGATGATATCGGCGAGGAGCGCGAGAATCGCGGCAGGAATTGCGCCCGCAAGAATGACGCGGTTATCGACCATGGCCAAACCGCGAAAGATGAACTCGCCCAAGCCTCCCGCTCCCACGGCGGCGGCTATGGTTGCAATGCCGACAGTCCAAACGGTGGCAATGCGGATGCCAGCGAGCAATACAGGCAGCGATAGGGGCATCTCGACGCGGAACAGAATCTGCGAATCAGTCATCCCCATGGCGCGTGCAGATTCGCGCACGTTGGGATCGACGCCCTGAATGCCTGCAATGGTGTTGCGAATGATTGGGAGCAGAGCATAGAGCGCCAGCGCAACGATCGCGAGGCGGTCGGCGCGAGCACCGAGCCATGGCACTGGCAGCAAGAAGCCAAAGAGGGCAAGGCTTGGAATTGTCTCGGCTACGTTTGCGCTGCCGAGGATTGGCTTCGAGAGCCAGGGCTTGCGCGTCACCGCAATGCCGAGCGGAATTCCTGCGGCGATCGCTAACAACATGGAAATCACGACGAGCCAGAGATGTTCGCCGGTGGACTGCAGAATTTCCATGCGATGTGCAGAAAAGAAATGCAGGAGATTCATTGCACGCCTCGTTTTTGTAGCACCGAGCTTCGTCCGAGCGTTGCGACATAGGCTGCTGCGAGCGGGTCTGTGGTGCGAAGAAAAGTCTGCGGCTCATACACACCGGCGAGCTCTCCTGCTTCCAGAAGAGCAATGCGTGTGCCAAACAGCAAGGCTTCACGGAGATCGTGAGTGACGAAAAGTATTGTTTTCTGCAGCCCTCGCTGAATGATCAGGAATTCCTTCTGTATCTCTCCGCGCGTGACGGGATCAAGCGCGCCAAAGGGCTCGTCCATCAAAAGAATCGGCGGGTCGGCGGCGAGCGCCCGGGCCACGCCTATGCGTTGTTTTTGGCCTCCTGAGAGTTCGTGGGGATGGCGGCCGGCAAATTGTGATGGTTCGAGCCCGACGGTGTGGAGCGATTTGGCGACCCGCTCCTGCACTTTATTAGCGGGCCAGTGCTCTAGTTCCGGAACCACGGCGACGTTTCGTTCCACAGTGAAATGCGGAAAGAGGCCAGCTTCCTGGATGACGTAACCGATCTTGCGGCGCAAGCGAATAGGATCCCAGTCAGTGGTTGCGCGGCCTTCGACGAGGACTTCGCCGCTGTTGGGTTCTAGCAAACGGTTTACAAGTTTCAGTGCGGTCGTTTTTCCAGAACCGCTGCGGCCGAGCAGAACAAGCGTTTCGCCTTCACGGACTTCGAGTGATAAGTTCTTGAGAATGGGATGATCGCCGCGTTGAAAGCTAACGCTGCGAAAGACAATTGTGGGCTGGGCGTTAGCGCGATCCATGCCGCGATTGTAGCGTGAAAGTCCAATCCGAGACAGGCAACCCGCCGTGAAGCGTTGGGTTTTAACGGTCCCGGAAGACCAGGACTTCAGCCGCTTCGCCTTGGTGCGCAGGAACCGAGACGTAGAGCTCGTGAAGGCTAGCGATATATCGCGAATTGCGAGCTCCCGACCCCGACGCAACGCTGCCGAGCGACTGGTAATTGTCGGCGGACTTCTGCTGAAAGACGTAGACTTGCCCGTCAGTGCCGCAAGAAGCGTAGATGCGTTTGCTTTTGGGATCGAAAATCAGATCGTCTATGCCTTTGCCGATAGGCAGGCCTTGAATTTCTTTTCCGCTTTGTGTGTCGAAGATGGAGATTTGTCCACTGCGGCAGCCGATAAAGAGACGGTTATTCGCCTCGTCGAGGGCTGCGGGGACGTTCTGTTTACAGAGAGTGACCTGCCAACTCTTGATGAAACGATATTTTTCGCGGTCGATCACGTCAACTTGATTCTTGCCGGTGTTGTTTACGTACAGGCGAGAACTGGCGGTATCGACGGCCATAGCTTCGACGTGCGGACTGTCGATAGTGATTTCGCCAACTTTCGTGTCCGTGTTGGTGTCGATCACGCTGACGAGCGAAGTTGGCTGGTCCGCGTCTTCGCCACCGTTGACGATATAGAGGTAGCGCATGGTTTGATCGTAGGCGAGGGAATCGGCGTCAACCTGGAGTTTTACCGATTTGATGAGGCGGTAAGTTTTGCCGTCGAAAATCTTGAGCGCACCCGCGCCGCCGTCGGTGACATAGATTCTGTTGCCGGTTTCGCGGTAGGCGATAGCGTGAGGAATTTCGATGTTGGGCATCCGATGGATGATGGTTCCGGTTTTCAAGTTCAGGACGAGGACCTCGTGCATGCTTTCGGCGGCAAGGAAAAGGCGATTGCCTTCGAGATCGACGCCGAAGTGATCGAAGCGGCCGGTGACGTAAGCAGGGAGCTTGAAGCGGTGGATGAGGACAAGCGGGGCGGGCGGCTTGGGAGCCGCGAGCGCGCTTGGAACAAAGGGAAAGAAACAGGTCGCGAGGGCAAAAAAGGTAAATCGCTTGAGCAGGTTCTTGAAGTTCATCACACGAGTTCTCCAGTAAAGGGCATGGAATAGCATAAAATTGCGGGCCCCGGGTAAGCAATGCAGAAACTACCTGACAGGAGCTAGTTTTGCGTTTTGAGATAGGCCCGAACGTCCCGCAAGACGCGAGCGAGCATGGCCGGTGTGAGGCGTCCGGTGAAGGTGTTTTGCTGGCTCGGATGATAAGAGGCGAAGACGCGCGGAAGGCCAGCGGGAAGCTCGTGCACGGCGCCGTGGGCGAATGGGTAGGCCGCATGAGTGGAAATCAGACCCCGCCCTTTGAGGACTTGGAGATAAGCCTTGAGAGCGATCCCGCCTAGGACGAGGATTGCTTTTGGCTTGAGGACGCTGAGTTCGGCTTCAAGATAGGGGCGGCAATTCGCGAACTCGGATGGAAGCGGCTTGTTGGCGGGAGGAGCACAGCGAACGGCTATGCCAATGTATGCATTGTGAAGGACGAGTCCGTCGCCACGGCTTACGGATGTTGATTGATTGGCGAAGCCTGTGCGATGAAGGGCGTCGAAAAGGAAATCGCCGGAGCGGTCCCCGGTGAACGCGCGTCCCGTGCGATTGCCGCCGTGGGCCGCGGGAGCGAGGCCGATGATAAGGACCTGCGCATGTGGATCGCCGAAGCCTGGAACAGGCTTACCCCAATAGTTGCAGTGCAAGAAAGCACGGCGCTTAGTGCGGGCAATGGACTCGCGATAGCGCACGAGGCGCGGGCACTTGCGGCAGGAAATGACTTTGTCGTCAAGGACCTTCAATTCTTTCGCTGGATTCACGATAAGTTTGCCTGAGCCCCAGGCATTTCACGTCAAATTGACATGGCGGCAACGCGCAGACTAGCATACTTGCAGCGATTTTCCCTGCTGCTTCGGGATGCGGCAAATCGTTGCGTTTAGAGAGCGGTTGCGCGTGATGGAAGCGAAAACTGAGCCGAAAAGTGTCCTGACGCGAATTGTGGAAAGACGACGCGAGGTGGTTGCGCACCGCAAGCGTGTGCTGCCGGATGTGGCGTTGAAGCTGGCGGTTGAGAAAAAATCCGCTCCGGTGCGCGATTTCATGGCGGCCCTGACGCAGGATGGATTGAATGTCATCGCAGAGCTGAAAAAGGCTTCGCCGTCGCGAGGGCTCTTGTGCGCTGATTACCAGCCAGTGAAAACTTCTCTGGAATTGGAAGCGAGCGGCGCCGTGGCGCTTTCCGTTCTGACAGAAGAGGACTTTTTTCAGGGTTCGCTGGCTGACTTGAAGCAAGTATCGAAGGGTACGAAGCTTCCGGTTCTGCGGAAAGATTTTATCGTCGACCCGTGGCAAGTATGGGAAACGCGTGCGGCGAACGCAGACGCATTTTTGCTGATTGTTGCGATCCTTAGAGATGAGGACTTGCGCGAGTTGCTTGCATTGGGACGCAAACTTGGAATGGAAGCTCTGGTCGAGGCCCATTCACGGGAGGAATTGAGCCGCTCCGTTGACGCGGGAGCGAGCATTATCGGGATTAATAATCGCAATTTGAAGACCTTTGAAGTGAAAATTGAGACGTCGCTCGAATTGGCTGAACTGATTCCCGAAGAATGCGTGGCGGTGAGCGAATCGGGTATTCGCAGCCACGCCGATCTGGTACGCATGCGGCGTGCGGGATTTGACGCATTTCTTGTTGGAGAGCATCTGATGACCGCGCCGGACGCTGGAGTGGGGCTGACCAAGTTGCTTTCGGAACAAGACGGATGAGTTGAAAATGCATAAGCGCGGAATGGTGGCGGTCAAGATTTGTGGAATTACGAATTGGGCCGATGCGAGGACTGCCATTGACGCGGGTGCTGGTGCACTGGGATTTAATTTTTACGCAAGGAGTCCGAGGAGAGTTGCTGTTTCGCATGCGCGCGAGATTGTGCGGCACATGCCGCGGAAGGTTAGCGCGGTCGGAGTCTTTGTGGATGCTTCCGCGGCGGATGTTTTGAAAATCGCGCGTGAAGTGAAACTGGGAGTGCTGCAATTGCATGGCGAGGAAAGTCCGAAGATTGTAAAGGAACTGGCGCGCGAGTTCCCAGTCATAAAGGCGTTTCGCGTAGGACCGCAATTTAAGGTAGAGGAGCTGGTGAAATATTCGGATGCGTCGGCGTTTTTGCTGGACGCTTTTGACTCCAAATTGCGCGGAGGCACAGGGAAAGAGTTCGACTGGCGGATTGTGACACGGGTGAGGCGATTGGGGCCAGTGATTCTCGCGGGTGGGCTCACGAAAGAGAACGCAGCGAAAGCGATTCGAACTGCAAGGCCGTTTGCGATTGATGTTTGCAGTGGAGTGGAGTGCGCTCCCGGGAAAAAAGATGCGAAGAAAGTGCGCGAGTTTATGAAAGCAGTTCAACGGAAGCGCGGGGAAGAAGGATGAAGAGCACGCCAACTACAGAAAAGAGGTCGCCGGACGCGCGCGGGCGGTTTGGCGCGTACGGCGGCCGCTACGTGCCAGAGACGCTGATGGCTCCGCTGGAAGAACTGGAGCGAGCGTACGCGGAAGCGCGGAAGGACAAAAAGTTTCAGGCAGAAATCGCGGATTTGCTGGCGAATTTCGCGGGGCGGCCAACGCCGTTGCAACTGGCTCCGCAGCTTACCGCGCATCTTCGTGGGCCGAGAATTTATCTGAAGCGTGAAGACTTGCTGCACACCGGCGCGCACAAGATTAACAACTGCATCGGGCAGGGATTGCTGGCAGTGCGGATGGGCAAGCGACGCGTGATCGCGGAAACCGGCGCGGGCCAGCATGGCGTGGCGACAGCGACAGTGGCGGCGCGGCTGGGGCTCGAATGTACCGTCTACATGGGGACGGAAGACATGGAGCGGCAGCGCTTGAACGTTTTTCGCATGCGGTTGCTCGGCGCAGAAGTCGTCGGCGTGGATTCGGGCAGCAAAACGCTCAAAGACGCGATCAACGCAGCGATGCGCGATTGGGTGACGAATGTGCGCACCACGCATTACTTGCTGGGATCAGTGCTGGGCGCGCATCCATATCCAACGATGGTGCGCGACTTCCACCGCGTGATCGGTAAAGAGGCACGGGCGCAGATTTTGGAGGTTGAAGGACGGCTGCCGGACTGGCTTTTCGCGTGCGTTGGCGGCGGGTCAAATGCAATTGGCCTGTTCTATGAGTTTCTGGAAGATTCGGAAGTGAAGATGGTTGGTGTGGAAGCCGGAGGCCGCGGCGTCACGCTTGGCGAGCATGCTGCGCGACTGGCGACCACCGGAGGGTTTTCGGGCGCAAAGCCGGGAGTGTTGCAGGGCACGCATACCTGCGTGCTGCAAGACGCGGATGGCCAGATCGCGACGACGCATTCTGTTTCTGCGGGGCTTGATTATCCGGCTGTAGGGCCGGAGCACGCTTGGCTCGCGGAGCAAAATCGCGCGGAGTACACAGCGGTGCGCGATGACGAAGCCGTCGAAGCATTGCGAACTCTGGCCCGGCTCGAGGGGATTATTCCCGCGCTGGAGTCGTCTCACGCCGTCGCAGAGGTGATCAAGCGCGCGCCAGAAATGAAGAAAGACGAAGTTGTCATTGTGAATATATCCGGACGCGGCGACAAAGACATGGAGATTCTCGCGAAGTATGTCTGACCCGGCAAGGGCAGCGACACAACTGAAAACAAGGATTGGGCGAAAGTTCGACGAACTCGCGTACAGAAGCGAGCTGGGGCTGGTTGCTTATCTGACGGCGGGCGATCCATCAATTGATGGCACGGAGCAAATCGTTTTGCGGATGGCGGAAGCTGGTGCCGACGTGATCGAGCTTGGGATTCCGTTCAGCGATCCAGTCGCGGACGGTCCGACGATTCAGCGGGCGAGCGAGCGCGCACTGTGCGCAGGCACGACTCTGGAGAAGGTCATCCAGCTCCTAGCGAGGCTGCGAAACAAAACTGAAGTCCCGGTGGTTTTGTTCGGCTATTTCAATCCGATATTGCAAATGGGATTGGAGAAGTTCGCTAAGAGGGCTTCAACGGCAGGGGCGGACGGAGTGCTCGTCACGGACATGACTCCAGAGGAATCGGCGGAGCACTGCAGCGCGATGCGTGCGAGTGGATTGGACACGGTTTTCTTGGCGGCACCAACGTCGACGGATGAGCGACTGAATCGCATTGCCCGTGTTTCGAGCGGATTCTTGTACGTGATTTCGCGCACTGGAGTTACTGGTGCGAAGGATTCTTTGCCTGAAGAGCTTCCCGCGATGGTGCGACGCGTGCGAAAGTTCACGCAGTTGCCGATTGCCGTGGGGTTCGGAATTTCGGTGCCGGCCCAAGTGACGATCCTGGGAGGAATCGCGGACGCAGTCGTCGTGGGTTCGTCTCTCGTCGGGGAGATTGAAAAAGCAAAGTCGGTGAACGAGGCGGCAGAGAATGCCGCCGCGCGCGTGCGACTGTTGAAAGAAGCAGCGAAGCATGGGGTAAGCCGCAGAGGTTTGGACGAATGAGCGACGCTGGTGAGTTTCGCCGCGTGGCGATTTTGGGAGCAGGACTTATCGGAGCGTCATTTGGGGCAGCGATTGAAAAGGCGCAGCCGGGCGCTTCAATTGTTGTTTATGACAGGCCAGAGGTTTTGCGCAGACTGCATCAGAACAAATTCCGATGGGAAAGTTCGGCGGACGTGGGAGATACAGTTCGGGGCGCCGATTTGGTTTACATCGCATTGCCTGTTGCTGTGGCAATGGAGGTGCTTTCGGAGATTTCGCCGCACTGTGATTCGCAGGCATTGGTCACGGATTCTGGAAGCACGAAAGTGCGACTATGCAAGGCGGCGCAAGCCGCTTTTGGTGCAGGCGCGAAGTTCCTCGGCGGCCATCCGATCGCGGGAAGGGAATTGAGTGGGTTGGAGCATGCGGATGCGGGGCTGTTTCACGGAAAGCGCTATGTGCTGATCAACAACGGCCCAGCAAGCGAAACCCTGAACGACTTACGCGTGCGACGGTTCGCGGAGTTATTGCAGGCGATTGGCGCAGATCCGTTCTGGTGCGATGCCGAGACTCACGACTGGGCGATGGCTGTCGTTTCGCAAATGCCGCAACTAGTCTCCGTCGCACTGGCTCGCGTGATTTCCGATGAAACGGATGAAGCCGGTTTGCCGGCCACGCTCGCGGGCAGCGGGTTGCGTGACATTTTGCGAACCGCGGGCAGCCCTTATGAAATGTGGCGGGACATTTGCATGACGAATACGGAAAACATCGCGCGTTCCCTCGACCGAGTGGCTCAAGCGGTCGATTTTCTGCGCGCGCACTTGACGAGCCGCGAATTGGAGGATGAATTTCGCGGTGCGAACCAGCTTTACAAAACGCTTCATGAAAAACAGTTGCTCAACGATGAGTTGCAGCAAAGCGAACCACTGGGCGGAGCAAGCGCCAGTGGATAAGCGCGTGACAAACGCAGAGGCGGCGATTGGAAGTGTCCAGGATGGCGCCACAATCCTCGTTGGTGGATTCGGGATGTGCGGCGTGCCGGAACATTTGCTGCGCGCTTTGCGGGCCAAGGGCACGAAGAATTTGACATTGGTCTCAAACAACGCCGGAACGGACAATTACGGAATTGGCTGGCTGCTTGAATCGAAGCAAGTGAAGAAAATGATCGCGAGTTACGTCGGTGAGAACAAACGATTCGAGGGCTTGGCGCTGAGTGGCGAAATTGAAGTGGAGTTGAATCCGCAGGGAACTCTGGCGGAACGAATGCGTGCCGGCGGCGCCGGCATTCCGGCGTTCTTTACGCCGACGGGTTATGGAACACAGGCGGCGGAAGGAAAAGAGACGCGTTCATTCGATGGAAGAAACTACGTGATGGTGCCGTGGCTGCGGGGTGATTTCGCTTTCATAAAAGCGTGGCGAGGCGACCGTTGGGGCAATCTGATGTACCGGAAAACCGCGCGGAATTTCAATGCAGTGATGGCTACAGCAGGAAAACACGTCATTGCCGAAGTGGAAGAATTGGTTGAACTGGGAAGTCTCTCGCCGGATTGCATTCATACGCCGGGGATTTTTGTCGACGCGATTTTTCAGGGCGAACATTACGGGCGGCCAATCGAGAAAAGAACCCTTCGCAAACCCTAGCGCTTGGATGAGAGAGTGAGTGGAACGGTAGAGCATGAGTAAAGACATGGACAAACGAGAATTCGTGGCCCGGCGCGTTGCGCAGGAGCTTCGCGATGGAGACTACGTAAACTTGGGCATCGGGTTGCCCACACTTGTGCCGAATTTCTTGCCGCCGAATGTAGAAGTCGTGTTGCAATCAGAAAACGGAATGCTCGGCGTTGGACCGTATCCGCGTGAGGGCGAGGAAGACGCGGACTTGATCAACGCCGGGAAAGAGACGATCACCGAAATTCCGGGTTGTTCATATTTTTCAAGTGCGGATTCATTTGCGATGATTCGCGGCGGGCGCATTGATGTGACCGTGCTGGGTGCGTTGCAGGTGGACGAGAAGGGAAATCTGGCGAACTGGGCGATCCCCGGGAAAATGCTCAAGGGAATGGGCGGCGCGATGGACCTCGTGGCAGGAGCCAAGCGCGTGATCATCGCAATGGAGCATACGAACAAAGATGGCCACCCGAAAATCATGAAGCAGTGCAC
>DATFQU010000136.1:0-3701 GCA_035264005.1 Candidatus Acidiferrales bacterium | reverse complement strand
GCAAACGATTCGAAATTATCGTGACCTGCTCGTGTGGCAAAAGGCCATGAATTTGGTTGAGAGCATTTACAGCCTGACGAAACAGTTCCCGTCCGATGAGCGGTTCGGACTAGTGTCTCAAATTCGTCGAGCTGCGATTTCCGTCCCGTCAAACGTTGCCGAGGGTCAGGCTCGCAAATCGACCCGTGAATTCGTCCTATTCATTTCTCATAGCGCAGAAGAGGCAGCACCTATATTTTCGCAAATCGAAGAAGTTCGAAAGATGCTCATGGGTCTGCGGAGCCGCTTGAGTGACCGGCGACATTAGTCTCTGTTTGCTGGATCACTGACCGCTCATCACTGTCTTCAAGACTTGCTGGCCACTGATCACTGACCACTTCTTTTCTATTGCTTTCCAATAGGACTTTCCCTATACTCCCCTTGGCATCCCATAGGGAGGACGTTTTCATGACCGCCAATTCCAGCAATCCTGCAAATAATTCCGCGCAAAATAAATCTGTCCAGCAAGGCACTCTCGACTTGATGATTCTTAAAACTCTCGAAGCCCTCGGCCCTCTCCACGGCTACGGCATCGCGCGACGCATCGAGCAGACCAGCGATAATCTCCTCTCGCTCAACTATGGCACGCTCTATCCCGCTCTTCTTAAGCTCGAACAGGAAGGCTGTATCTCCTCCGAATGGGGCACATCTACGAATAATCGCAAAGCCAAGTATTACAAGCTCACCCGCACCGGCCGCAAACAGCTTCAGCGCGAAGCTCGCAGTTGGGAGCAGACCGCCGCAATCCTCGCCCGCTTCTTGGCGCCCGAAGGAGAACGCTCATGAAATCCCTCCGCGCCTTCTTCTCCCGCATCGCCGCTCTGTTCCATCGCTCCGCGCGCGACCGCGACCTCTCCGCCGAACTCGACTCCCACCTCCAGCTCCACATCGACGAAAATCTCTCGCGCGGCATGGACCCCGCCGAAGCCCGCCGCCACGCCCTCATCAAACTCGGCGGCGCCGAGCAAACCGCTCAGGACTACCGCGCCCGCCGCGGCCTTCCCTTCCTCGAAACTCTCGCGCAGGACCTTCGCTGCGCGCTCCGCACCTTCGTGCGCAATCCCGCCTTCTTCATTTTCGCCGTCGCTGTGCTCGCTCTCGGCATTGGCGCGAACACCGCCATTTTCACAGTCGCCTACAACGTCCTTCTCCGTCCGCTTCCTTTTCGCGACGCCGGCCACCTGGTCTTCGTTTACGAAGACGCCTCCGCTTACGGCTTCCCTCAGGACACGCCCGCACCCGGCAACTACGCGTCCTGGAAATCCGAAAATAATGTCTTCACCGACATGGCCGCGTACGATGGCGCGCAATTCACGCTCACCGGAAAAGGCAATCCCGAACAGTTCCGCGCCGTCGAAATCACCGCCAACATGTTCCCTCTCCTCGGTGTGAAACCCGAACTTGGCCGCAACATCACTCCCGAGGAAGACAAGCCCGGCGTAAATCACGTCGTCATTTTGAGCCATGCCGTCTGGACCGCCAATTTCGGCGGCGACCCGCAAATCCTCGGCAAGCAAATCTGGCTGAATAACGCGCAATACTCCGTCATCGGCGTGATGCCAAGCGATGTCATTTTCCCCGATCGCGAAACGCAGCTCTGGACGCCCATGGGCTTTTCCGACAAAGATCTCGCCAATCACGGCGGCCACTTTCTCCACGTCGTCGCGCGCCTGAAAGACGGCGTCTCGCTCGGCGCCGCCAACGCCGATCTCTCCATCATTGCCCAGCGTCTCCAGCAAGAGTTCCCTACCAGCAATGCCAAAGTCGGCGCGCTCGCTTTGCCATTGCGTGATCAACTCGCGGGCTCTTCGCGCCTCGCCGCGCTTATTCTTCTCGTGGCAGTCGCGTTCGTTCTTCTCATCGCTTGCGCCAACGTCGCCAACTTGCTTCTCGCCCGCGCCGCCGGACGCCAGAAAGAAGTCGCCATGCGCATGGCCCTTGGCGCCGGCCGCTCCCGAATCATTCGCCAGCTTTTGACCGAAAGCATCTTCCTTTCTTTCATCGCCGCATGCCTCGGCTTGCTCCTGGCGTTTTCGGGCACGCCGCTTCTCGCCGATCTCGTTCCAGACAATCTTGCGCCCATCGCAGGCTCTGGCATCAACGCCGAGGTCCTCGCGTTCCTCATAGCCGTTTCCATTCTTTGCGGAGTCCTCTTCGGCCTCGCCCCCGCGTTGCGTATCTCCCGTTTCGACCTTGCCTCAGCAATGAAGCAGGGCGGCAATCGCAGCGGCTCCGGAGCAGCCGGCGCGCGCATGCGCGATATTCTCGTCGTCGCCGAAGTCGCCCTCGCCCTCGTTCTATTTTCCGGCGCCACGCTCATGGTCCGCAGTTTCATCAACGTCCGCAATCTTGACCCGGGCTTTCGTCCCGCGCACGTCCTCGCCGTCGAGACCGAACTTCCATTTCCAAAATACAAAGACGTTTCGCGCCGCAACGCCTTCTTCAAACAAGTTCTCGGCCGCATCAATCATCTCCCCGGAGTCACCGCCGCGGGCTGCACCACGTGGCTTCCGCTCACCAACTGGGGCGGCGCCAGCGGCATAACCATCGAAGGCCTGCCCAACCCGTCCCCCGGCCATGCCATGATTCCGAACAGCCGCATGATCAGCGACAAATACATTCAGGCTATTGGCATGAAGCTCATCGAAGGCCGCACGTTCGACGAACGCGACAGTGCCAAAACTCCTCTCGTTGCGCTCATCAATCAAACTGCGGCGAAACAATTCTGGCAGGGACGCAACCCCGTCGGCACCCGCTTCCATTTTGATAGCCCTGAAGAAGCGAACAACTGGATCACGGTCGTCGGGCTGATCGGCGACGTTCGCCAGGCCGGGCTCGACCAGCCCGCGCGCCCGGAAATTTATTATCCTTATGACCAACACGATTTCTTCGCGCCTTCCTACCTCGCCGTGCGCACCACCGCCGATCCCATGTCCGTCGCCAGCGCCGTCCGCGAGCAAATCTGGGCCGTCGACAAAGACCAAGCCGTCACTCACGTCATGCCCCTCGAACAAATGCTCAGCGACTACCTGGCGCCGCGCCAGCTGCAATCCTCCCTTCTCGGCGGATTCGCGGGCTTCGCGCTTTTGCTCGCCGCGCTCGGAATTTACGCCGTGCTCGCCTTCTCCGTCGCCCAGCGCACGCAGGAAATCGGCATTCGCGTCGCTCTCGGCGCGCAACGGCGCGACATTCTTCACAATATTCTTTCACAAGGATTGAAACTCGCTGGCATTGGCGTTGTGATCGGCGTGGCCGCCGCGCTTGCCCTCAGCCAGTTGCTTTCGACTTTGCTTTTCGGCGTCAGCGCCACCGACCCCTTCACTCTCGCGGGAGCCGTCGCCGTCCTTCTCGCCGTCGCCGCGGCCGCCTGCTACATCCCCGCCCGCCGCGCCATGCGCGTCGACCCCATGGTGGCTCTTCGTTATGAGTAGGATCGACGTCCATCATCGGTTGCATTGTCATCCCGAACCCAGCCCGCGTCCGCGTAGCGCAGCTGCCCCACATAAGAGAAGGACGCGGGATGGCGGTGAGGGACCTGCTTTGCTGTTGCCTTTTGGTTTTTGTAGCGCAGAACATCGCTCCTTGTGGTCTTCGAACCGTGTGAGCTTTTATGTTGTCATCCTGAGGAGCCACATTGTGGCGACGAAGGATCTCGCCTCGGC
>DATFQU010000135.1:0-3813 GCA_035264005.1 Candidatus Acidiferrales bacterium | reverse complement strand
AAATGGAGCATCAGCGCTCGGTCGGCCAACATGGACTTTTCCTCGGCGGCGCCGCGGCCCAAACGCTCGCGGACGATGAACAGACGTCTTTGCCTGAGGCCGAAGATTGGACCGAAGATCAGCAGCTTGCGGGTGAGCATTCCGTTCTTGGGTTCTACGTTTCAGGACACCCGCTTGACAAGTATGCCGGACGCTTGCGCGATTTGGGCGTGACGGAACTTGGCGCGCTCGAGCAAAAACAAAACGGCGAAGAGTTGATCATCGCGGGCATTATCGTGCAGACGCGCCCGATGCGTTCCCGTCGAGGTGCTCGCTGGGCCATCTCGCGCGTGCAAGACCAAACCGGCGGCGTTGAAGTCCTCATTTTCCCTGAAGCTTTCGAGCGCTACGAAAACACACTCAAAAGCGCCACGCCTCTCGCCATTCGAGGCCGCGTAAACATCGAAGATGCCGGAACGCGTTTCGTCGCCTCCGACATTCGCCTTCTGGAGCAGCTCCAGGCAACAAAAACCGACGTCATGCGCGTTCGCGTCGACCTGCGCGCCGTAGATACGCAGACACTCGATCAACTGCAAGCCCTTTTCGCGGAACGGCCTGGGCGCTGCCGCGTTGCATTTGAATTGATTTCGCAGGACGGCGTCACCGCAACCCTCGAAGCCGAGAAGCGCGTCGAGCCCGCTGCGGAATTGGTCGCCCAGGTCCAAAAAATCTGCGGCCCGGATTCAGTTGCAGTCGTACGCGCATAAGGATTTTTCCCGAAAAGGGAATCGCTTTGACCGCTAGACGGCGCAAACACGAACTGGACGACATTGAGCAGGACGTAGACGCGCTCGTCCGTCTCGCGCCCGGTAACGAAAAAGCCGCGCAGGAGCTCGCGCGATTGCGCAAGGAAGTCAGCGAGCTCAAGCGCGAGTTTTACTCACACATGAGCGCGTGGCAGAAGCTGCAGATCGCGCGCCACATGCAGCGCCCATATCTGCTCGATTTCGTTCCGCTCCTCTTCGAGGACTTCAGCGAAATTCACGGCGACCGCGCCTTTGCCGATGACCCGGCCATGATTTGCGCCATGGCAAAGTTTCATGGGCGGCCCGTGATGGTCGTCGGCAACCAAAAAGGCCACGACACCAAACAGCGTGTGGTGCGAAATTTCGGCCAGGCCAAGCCGGAGGGCTACCGCAAGGCGTTGCGCGCGATGAATCTGGCCGCCAAATTCAGCCGTCCAATCCTGGTTCTTATTGACACGCCGGCGGCGTATCCCGGAATTGACGCGGAGGAGCGCGGGCAAGCCGAAGCCATCGCGCGAAATTTGCGTGAGATGGCGCGCCTGCCTGTGCCAATTATTGTCGCAATCACGGGAGAAGGCGGTTCCGGCGGCGCGCTGGCCATCGCCGTTGGCGATCGCGTCATGATGCTCGAAAATTCCGTTTATTCCGTTATTCCACCGGAGGGCTGCGCGGCAATTATTTATCGCGATGCAAGCAAAGCCGAATTGGCCACTGAGGCGCTGAAGATCACCGCGCAGGACTTGCTCGAGTTGCAACTCATCGACCAGATACTTCCCGAGCCAGATGGCGGCGCCCATCTGGATTACAACGCTACGGCGAAAACTCTCGATGAAGCTTTTTCTCGTGCCCTGAACGAAGTCTCGAAACTGTCTTCCAACGAACTACTCGAGCAGCGTTACCAGAAATTCCGCCGCATGGGCCAGTTCTTCTAGTCTTTCGCGCACCCCGTTTCAGCCGCGCCACATCGTGCAACTTTTTCTGCCGCTTGCGCGTACTCTAGTTATAGAAGCTGACGGTCGATGGAGGTGACTGTGTTCTGCGATCAATGCGGTACAGAAGCGGCGGCGGGCGCGCATTTTTGCAGCAACTGCGGCAGGCCATATCCCGGGACCGTATATCAGGCTGTTGCAGGCGTTCCGCGCGCGCCGGTATACGTGGTTTCATCGCATCGCGTGAATGAGCACATCCGCATTCTCGGAATACTGTGGGTCGTCGCCGGACTGCTCCGGCTGATTGCCGTAGGCTCAGTCTGGTTTGTCGGGCAATTGGTTTTCCCTGCCGTTTTGAGCTCCGTCACTCCTCACTTCGCGCTCGGAGATCCTTTGAGCCGAGTCGTTCACGGTGGAATCGTTATCGCGGCGGGGCTCTTGGTTCTCCAGGCCGCGCTCGCGTTTGCCGCAGCGTGGGGATTGCTTGAACGCCAGAGCTGGGGCCGCGTCGCCGCCATCATCGCAGCGGTTTTCTCGTTGTGGCACATCCCGCTCGGAACGGCGCTTGGCGTTTACACGCTGTGGGTTTTGCTGCCCGCTTCGTCGGAGACGGAATACCGCAATCTCGTTCGCGTCTAACGGCCTCGGCGCTGGCGCGCAGCCATTTGCGAGTTGGACACTTTTTCGCTTGCCCTATATTGCCCCTTCATGCTTCGTGACGTACTGTGATTCGCATGGAACACACACCGAACGAAGGCGGGGCAGTGGCGGCGGGGGAAGTTTTTCGTCCCTACGAGCGCTTGGTCGAAATTACGGTCATGGGCAAGAGCTTTCTCGTGCCCGAGCGAAACTCTCTTCTGCGTTGTTTTCAGTTCATCAGCCCGGAGACTATTCCATACGGCCGCTTCTGCTGGAATCAGGAATGTCAATATTGCAAAGTGAGCTGCCAGCTTCCCGACGAGGACCAGCCCAAGCCCATTCTCAGTTGCAAGTTCATGGTGTCGGCCGGAATGAACATCACCGAGCTTTCGCCCGAACTGATGTTTTGCTTGAAGAGCAAGCTCGGCGCATAGCTCCGCGCTTCGCGACAGCGCATCTCCTCTGATTCACACGCCATAGTTGTGTCTTCTGCCGGTCACCTGAGCGTACCGCTCGGCGACGGCAAGAATCTTCCACGGTAAGCCAAGCAGTGTACAATCATTAACGAAACTTCAACTTCGAGAGTGCGATAGCCCGACCGCAAATTGCGACTAAGCAAAATCATAACGGCGGAGGATCGGAAAGCTCGATTACCCTAGTGGGGAGTGCTTTGTGTAATGTTGGCAGCTCTTCCGCTGCTCTTCTTATTCGATCATTTTGGGAAGTCAGCTCTTGCGATTCCGGCCCTCGGATCAGTTGGTATGGTTGCTATCGCTATTTGGTTGCGCTGGCGTTTGAGAAGGCATGTCTGGTTTTGGCTTACTATGACCGTCTTCGCTGCACTTCATGTTTTTTTGCTCTTACTTCTCCCGTGGACTGACAAGCGGGTGCCCACTCCTGTAGTTATCCCCATCGGCCTTGCAGACTTGTACACAATGCTCGTGATTATTTATGTGGTCCAAAAATTCATAGGCGGTACAAAAACTAATCGGAATAACTGCTCAAGAGAGATTGTGAGCTAATGGCTCACCTCATTTAACCGCTCTCACTCGCGAATGTGGTAAACTTCGCGGTTACAGACACAAGGGCCTCTGGAGTTTCAATGAACGCTCGCTTCAAATTCTCTATCGGCGCAATCATAATTCTGGGGACGCTCGTGTGGCTCGGCTGGGTCGGTGCATCTCAAAGCAAAACCTACTATCACACCATTAGCGAGCTTGGAACGCTTCAGGGATCTGCCCTCCAGCAGCGTATGCGCGTCAGCGGAAACGTCGTCGACGGCTCAATCGTGCATCGTCCGGGCCGCATCGACTTCACTCTCACCGAGCAAGGGAAGACATTGCCGGTCAGCTACGTCGGCGATTCGCCCCTCCCCGACACGTTCAAGGGCGGCGCTCAGGCGTTGGCGGAAGGCAAGCTGGGACCCGACGGCCATTTCGTAGCCGATCAGGTCCAGGCGA
>DATFQU010000134.1:0-4682 GCA_035264005.1 Candidatus Acidiferrales bacterium | reverse complement strand
CGGAGACAATCGTCCCGCGCGCTCCATTCCCGAAAAAGAGCGCTTCTATTTTCTCGAAGAGTGGTACCCGAAATACGGCAATCTTGTTCCGCGCGACGTCGCCACGCGCGCCATCTACAAAATCGTCTTCGAAGAAAAACTCAGTCTGTCCGGCATGAACGCGGTCTATCTCGATCTGACGCATCTCCCGCGCGAAATGCTCGACCGTAAACTCGAAGGCGTCCTCGAGATTTACCAAAAATTCGTGGGGCCCGACCCGCGCGAAGAACCCATGAAAGTTTTTCCCGCCATGCACTACACCATGGGCGGCTTGTGGGTCGATAACGAGCGCCAGGCCACCAACATTCCCGGAATTTTCGCCGCGGGCGAATGCGAATACCAGTATCACGGCGCCAATCGCCTCGGCGCCAACTCGCTCGTCTCATGCATTTATGGCGGAATGGTTGCCGGCCCCAGCGCCGTGAAGTACGCGCGCAATCTCGAAAAAGGCTGCGACAGCACTTCGTCCGCGATCTACGACGCCGAGCGCTCCCGCCAGCAGGAAACCAACGACGCTCTGCTTCACAGTCAGGGCACCGAAAATCCAATGACCATCTGGAAAGAGCTCGGCGACTTGATGGTCGAACACGTCACCGTCGTTCGCCTGAACGCCAATCTCGAAAAAGCTCTGCGCAAGCTCGACGAGCTCAGCGACCGTTTCAGTCGCGTCAATCTCGCTGACCGCACGCAATGGTCGAACCAAACTTTGCAGTTCACGCGAGAGCTCGGCAACATGCTCATTCTTTCGAAAGTCATCGCGCTCGGCGCTCTCGCACGCAACGAGACCCGCGGCGCTCACTTCAAGCCCGAATTTCCCGAGCGCGACGATAAGAATTGGCTCAAGACCACCAAGGCCAGTTGGAATGGCGGCAAAATCCAGCTCGACTACGAGCCGGTCGACATTTCGCTCCTGCCGCCCCGGCCACGAAAGTATTAGAGGGTTCCAGTGGCACGGGCTTTAGCCTGTGGAGTTTGTAGCTCAGGTCCCGCCCCGATGCTGTTTGTCGGGGCTGACCTGAGGTTTTGCGCGCATGCGCGCAGCAACGAATCGAGGCCTCATGCCTGAAAATACATTCATCGTCCGCATCAAACGCCAAGCCGCTCCACACGAGGCGGTGCACTGGCAGGAATTCGAAATCCGCCATCGCCCACACATGAACGTCATCACCTGCCTGCGCGACATCGCCGAAAAACCCGTCACGCGCGACGCCAAAGGCACCACGCCCGTCTCCTACGACGCCAACTGCCTCGAAGAGGTTTGCGGCGCCTGCGCCATGCTCATCAACGGCTACCCGCGCCAGGCCTGCTCCGCTCTCGTCGACAATCTCGAAAAGCCCATTCGCCTCGAACCGCTCACAAAATTTCCTCTCGTCCGCGACCTTCAGGTCGATCGCTCCGTCATGTTCGATAATCTCAAACGCATGCAGTGCTGGGTTCCCATCGACGGTACCTACGCCATCGGCCCCGGCCCGCGCATGTCGCCGGAACAGCAGCAGATCGGCTATCCGCTCGCGCGCTGCATCACCTGCGGCAACTGTCTCGAAGCCTGCCCCAAAGTGAATTCGCACACGCAATTCGTCGGCGCCGCCATCATCAATCAGGTCCGCCTTTTCAACATGCATCCCACCGGCGAAATGCACTCCCGCGACCGCCTTGAAGCCATGATGGGCCCGGGCGGTATTCAGGATTGCGACAACGCGCAGAATTGCGTCAAAGTTTGCCCGAAAAGCATTCCTCTCACCGAATCCAACAACGAAATCAATCGCCAGGTCCTCAAGCACGCCGTCTGGGATTGGCTCAACTGGTCCCAAGGCCCCACCGAGCGTTCCGAAGAATGGAAAAAGCTCGGAATCCAGAAGTGATGCATGTCCTGCCGCCATTGATTTTTTTTACTGTCATTCCGAGCGAGGATGCGACGAGCATCCGACGAGGAATCTGCGGTTCGCTTGAGCGCGGTGCGTCTACTGTTCAGCGAGGAAGTCGCCCAATGGACGCCGATGCTTGCGCGAATTGCATTCTAGGCACGCCGTCACAAGGTTATCGAAGGAATTTGTTCCGCCCGCATCGACAGGCGTTACATGGTCCAGCGTGCAGGTAAAACGGGTTAGTTGCTTCCCGCAATAGCGACATTTGTATCCATCACGCTCATAAACCTTGATTCGATTTTCACGGACGTTGTAGAAATCAACGTCCTTCGACTCAACCTCCGTCCTTGGCTCTTTTGCAGTACGCTCCGCTCGGAGCTTTCTGCACGCCTCGATTTCGTCTGGAATCAAGACTCGATAGGGCGTTCCCTCCCTGTTGGGCTCACCCTCCTTGCGGATGGCACCAATTGTTTCCAGCGCATCCAGAGTCTCACGCACTTTATCGAGTGAGATCGCATTCTCGCTGGCTCTAGAGTATGACGATCTGATCACTGCGCGCTGTAACACGCGGGTGCTCAACCGAAGATACGGATTGCTGTCTTTAGCTATCGAATGCCGGAATGCGTACCAATAGAAGGCAGCCTCATAAGGGGATAGAAGGGGTTGGAGATCATCTACGATTTCTTGCACCACCACGGCCATTTCGGCAGCGGGAAGCGAATCCGATTCGCCTGCAGCGGTCTCAGGTACTCCGTTGGCTTCTATTTCATCGAGCAGTTCTCGAATTTTAGTGATCTGGTCGCGCATGTTATGGGATTCCGCGAGATTGTACACCTGTTGAGCGGTTCTAAACATCTGCGGTCCTGATCATATTTCCTTTTGCCGTCACCGTTTTCCTGCGTTACTCTCTTCCGCCGGAGGTCATCTCTTCGATGGGTAATTTCGCCTGCACCGCATGCACCTTATTGTTTTTCGCTTTTCCTGTGATCGCATCCGCGCAATCCGTGAAAATCTCTCAGCGCGCGCATGACTTGCATTTCAATTCCATCGTCATCGACACGCACGATGACACCACGCAGCGCCTCCTCGACGCGCATTTCAATCTCGACGCGCGCCACACCGACGGCCAAAACGATATTCCGCGCATGAAAGCCGGCGGCCTCGACGGCATTTTCTTCTCCATCTATATTCCCGGCACAATCACCGGCCCCGCTGCCGTCCAAAAAGCCCTCGATCAAATCGCCGCTGTTCGCGAACAAGCCCGCCTCCATCCCAACGACATTATGCTCGCGCGCACTGCCGCCGACGTCCGTCGCGCCTTCTCCGAACACAAAGTCGCCGCGCTCATGGGTGTCGAAGGCGGCCACATGATCAACGACGACCTCTCGAATCTCGACATTTTCGCCGCGCTCGGCGTCCGCTACATGACCCTCACTCACATGGTCAATACCGACTGGGCCGACTCCTCCACCGACAAGCCTGCCCACAACGGCCTCACTGATTTCGGCAAGCAAGTCGTCCTGCGCATGAATCGCGACGGCATCATGATCGACATCTCCCACACTGCCGACAAAACTTTCTACGACGCGATTGCCGTCAGCAAAGCGCCTGTCATCGCTTCTCACTCTTCTTGCCGCGCTCTTTGCAATGCTGCGCGCAACATGACCGACGACATGATCCGCGCCCTCGCCCAGCACGGCGGCGTGATCCAGATCAACTATCACGTTGGCTTTCTCAGTCAGGAATACGCGAATTTCCAAAAAGCCCATCCGGAAATCGGCAAGCAGATCCAGGATGAAGTGAAAGCAAAATGCGCAAACGGCGCGGATGAAGCCTGCCAAATCATGACCGAAAACGAAATCGTCCACAAAATGATGCTCGACGGCACTAATCCACGCGTCGATTGGACCAAAATCGTCGACCACATCGACCATGCCGTGAAAATCGGCGGCGTCGATCACGTCGGCCTCGGCTCTGACTATGACGGCTCAGACATGCCCATCGGCATGGAAGACGTCACGCACCTGCCGCAAATTACTCAGGCGCTCCTCGATCGCGGCTATTCCGACTCCGACATCAAGAAAATCCTCGGCGAGAACACTCTGCGCGTCATGGCCGAATGCGAACGCGTCAGCCGCGAGATGCAATCCAAGCCCTAAGGCAGATTGTCATTCCGAGGAGCGTTCCGTTTTTTGCAGGGCGAAGAACGGCGACGAGGAATCTGCATTTCAACCATGAAGGACAATGCTGAACTCTTCCGCGCACTTCAGGGCCTTGTGGATGCCTGGTGTGATCGCCGGTGCTTCCGCGCGTTGCGCGCTGTTTTGAAGGGTTATCCGTTGTCGTCTCCGCTGACGGATGGCTGGGGCGAATTGCTCAACGCACTTCGGGATGTGCGGGCTTTCGAGCGCGGCGAACTAACGGAACAAGAGCGCGTCACCTTAGACGACTGCATCAGCGCAGTCGACCAAGTCCTTCATCGCCGCTGACCAGTCTCGCCTGTCATGAATTGACTCTGTCATTCCGAGCGGATGCGGCGAGCATCCAGCGAGGAATCTGCATTTGCATTTGAATTTGTAGCGCAGAGCTTCGCATGGTTCGCGAAGTTCTGCGGCTTCAATTTGGCAATGCACGCTTCAGACCGCCATGCCTTTCACGGGCCACGCGCCAGAATCACGAGTCGCCGCACGAACTTATCAGCTCCTGTCTTGACACCCGCATATCCTTGCGCTAGCCTCCGCCCGTTGCCCATAAATCCTGCGGCACTCCGCCGCGTTA
>DATFQU010000133.1:0-3262 GCA_035264005.1 Candidatus Acidiferrales bacterium | reverse complement strand
TCCGAGTGCTCAACGACCTCGCCCGAGTACAGCATGGACTCGGTTAGCGCAGCTGATTCCGACGGACTCAGCCCGCGAATCCACACCGCCATAAGCCAAGCGGCCATCTGATAGTCGGGAATAGCACCTTTGGTGTAGCCGGAAATGAGGAAGTCGATTTCTTCGCGGGAATGCTCCCCGGAATCGCGTTTTTTTCGGATGAGGTCAACGGCGCGCATGCGTTTGCAAACGAATCTGCGAGCCTAACATCCAACCGAAACGGCCGTCAACGCGCGAGCGGGCCGATCAAAGTTGCGTCCGAGAATACGAGCGCTGACTTCCCCTCGCTTCTCATCCCCACTCCAGTTGGCTTGCTGATTTTCTCCGGCTGGTATACTTTCCCGCGTGAGCGTCTCTCAGGAGAATGCATGGCCAGGTCACCCCGCATCGCGGTCGTCGGCAGCGCAAATACCGATCTTACAACCTTCAGCAACAGTTTCCCGCGGGCTGGCGAGACCATTTTTGGCACCGGCTTCGATCTTGGCTTTGGCGGGAAAGGAGCGAATCAGGCCGTGGCCGCGCGGATGTGCGGCGCGGATGTCGTGATGGTCGCCAAAGTCGGTAACGATCTCTTTGGTGAGGCGACCATTAAGAACTTCGCCTCACTCGGCATCGCCACGTCGCACGTTCACATGGTCGACGGTGTTTCAAGCGGGGTTGCGCCTATTTTTGTCGACCCCAGCGGCCAGAACCGGATCATAGTGGTAAAGGGCGCGAACGACGCGCTCAAACCCGCGGATGTGGATGCGGCTGCGGCTGAGCTTCGCACCGTGGATACAATTGTCCTGCAATTCGAGATTCCATTAGAAACGGTTTACTACGCGGTGCGATTCGCCCACCAGAACAAAATCCGGTGCATCGTGAACCCCGCACCGGCGCAACCAGCCGATTTGGCTGCGTTATCTGCGGCCGACTATTTCATTCCGAACGAAACCGAGGCCGAAATCATCGCAGGCGTCCCCGTGCATTCGCTCGATGAAGCGAAGCGCTGTGCCACGGCTCTGCTCGGCAAGGATTTCCGCAGGGTTGTGATCACACTGGGCAGCCGTGGTTCGTTACTCGCAACGGCGGACGGCTTAGAACTGATGCCGCCTTTTTCGGTTTCTCCCAAGGACACGACGGGTGCTGGAGATGCATTCATTGGCAGCTTCGCCGTGTTTCTGGCCGAGGGAATGCGGGAGACGGATGCGCTTGCGCGGGCGAATCTTTATGCCGCTCTTTCGACGATGCGTGTCGGTACGCAAAAGTCCTTCCCCAAGCGCGATGAATTCGAGGCGCAATGGACCCGGCGCGGGGGAAAACCCTGATCGGCGAGTTTGCCTGATCTTTGGGAACGAGCTTATAAGGAGCGGAAATGTTCGTTTTGCAGAGTTATCCGTGGGCCGTTGTTTTCTGCGTGATCACGATGCTTTGTTGGGGCTCGTGGGCAAACACACAGAAGCTCGCGCGCAAGGGTTGGCGGTTCGAGCTTTTCTACTGGGATTACACGATTGGCGTTTTGCTTCTTACCTTGATCCTGGGACTTACACTCGGCAGCAACGGCCCTGCTGGCCGCCCCTTCCTGACCGATTTGCAGCAGGCGTTTCATGCCAGCATTCACTCGGCTCTGGTTGGCGGAGCAATTTTCAATCTAGCGAACATCCTGCTGGTTGCGGCGATCGATATCGCCGGAATGTCGGTTGCGTTTCCAGTGGGTATCGGTCTCGCCCTCGTTCTCGGCGTTGTCGTGAATTACCTCGAGCATCCTGTCGGCAATGCAGCGTATCTGTTTGCGGGTATGGCGCTGGTTACTGTGGCGATCATTCTGGATGCCGTGGCGTACCGTAAAATTCCAGGAACGGCTGCAGGAGTGAGTGCAAAGGGCTTGGTGCTTGCGGTGGCTTGCGGGATCCTGATGGGATTCTTCTACCGTTTCGTTGCGGCGTCGATGTATCCAGACTTTTCTCAACCCGAGCCGGGAAAGCTCGGACCTTACGCAGCGGTGTTCGTGTTCTCCATTGGCGTTTTCCTCAGTAATTTTGGTCTGAACACCTTTATCATGAAGAAGCCTTTCGTTGGCACGCCGGTTGGCTTCGGCGATTACTTCAAAGGCGGTTTGCGCACGCATCTCACCGGCATCTTGGGCGGGATCGTTTGGGGCGTCGGAATGTCGTTTAGCATCATTGCTTCGGGACGCGCGGGATTTGCCATATCTTATGGGCTTGGGCAAGGCGCGACCATGGTTGCGGCGCTCTGGGGCGTGTTTATCTGGAAGGAGTTCCGCGCTGCACCGGAGGGAGCAACCAAGTTGCTTGGCGCGATGTTTGTGTGTTTCCTGGCGGGCCTGAGCCTGATTATATTTGCGCGGATGCCCTGAACGACTGCAGTCGCGGTTCTTTGTCACAATGCACTGGCCAAAACTTAGAGGCAGTCCTGTACTCGACAGCGTCCGATACGCCATCGAATCTTCGCGCGACGTATGTACAAGTTACGATAAGGTCGTTGAGGTCGCTTCGTGGATGGCATTTGAGGAATTGCCGATGCCGGAATTTGCCTTGCCCTTCGGCGCGGGCCAATTAGACGCCAACGAGGCCATTGACTTCATTCTCGTTGCAGACTCCATTGATACGGCCTTTACGGAGTTCGCCGGTCACGAAGTGTTTCAGGTTGACTACGGTGGAAAGCACTGGTCGGACGCAGAAGCGGAGTTCGCCTGCCTGAAACGCGCGATGGATGAGGGGCTGCCGATCCTTGACGGCCGCTACCTTGCGAAGATCACGCGCGCTGAACTGGACAGGATATTCACCGGCAACATCCCGATGCCTATGCTGGATGAAAAGCTGGCGGTGCTGCACGAAGTCGGCGGCGTGCTTGCCGCGAAATACGATGGGCGCTTCCACAAATTTGTGCAGTCCTGCTCGCCACGGCTGTACGGCAACGGCAACGGGCTGATCGAGCGACTGGTGAAGGAATTTCCGCGATTCAATGATGTGAGTATGCTCGATGGACTCGAAATCAAGTTTTACAAGCTCGCGCAGCTTGGCGTGTGGATGCTGTATGCGATATTGCATTCCACTGGGAAGTTCCGGCTGGAGGACGCGGAGAAAATGACTGCATTCGCGGACTACATCGTCCCCCTTGCGCTTCGGCTTCATGGGATCACGCGCTATTCTGAGAAACTGGAGCAGGCGATTCAGTCTCGCCAGCTGATTCCGCGCGATTCGCGCTGGGAAATCGAGATACG
>DATFQU010000132.1:0-8455 GCA_035264005.1 Candidatus Acidiferrales bacterium | reverse complement strand
CATATTTTGCTGATTTGAACGGCTCTTCGCTCGGTATGCGGTCGAGCCATGTTTGAGACAGATGCTTCTCGTGCGCCGAGAAATCCAGGCGAACGATGAAATTGATGTGTTTAGTGGCATCTGCGTCGGTTACGTGTTCCTCCTTGTCCTTCGTCTGTTTTCCTTTACTGTCCTCGCCATGCGGCTCCTGCGAATTCTCGCCCTTTCGCTCGACTTTGAATTGAACTCTATTTCCGAGACGAAACGCCTGTTTCCATGCTTCGATACGCAGGCGAGCCTTTTGGACTGCTTCCTCGTCGGAGCCAAAATCGAAAACCAAAAACGTTTGTGCCATGTGAACATTCTATAGGCGTTTTGCGATTCAGAGCCACAAAGATTCGCGTACTCGGAGGCGTGCGCGAACGCTACTAACGGCGAGCCGATGCTACAGCAGCTCCTGTGGGTGCGGATTGATTCGTTCGTGGTTCGGCCGGCCACCCCAACCGGCGATCGATCCGATCAAAAACTGACCGGTCGGCACCTTCTACGCTGAGGCACTTTGTGCGCACGCACGCAAGAAACACATCGTCGAATGCGACAAACTCACGGCCTTGCGCAACCGGCGTTTTAACCGAATCCTTTTTCTCAAAAGTCTTTCGGTATGCCGTGAAAAAAGATCGCGTGTTGCTTTCACTGTCCAGCGCCAGCAAAACCACAAGAATTGTTTGCTTCGTTTCCTTGTTCTCAAAGAGGGCGTATTGATCCCCTCGCCACATCGGAGCGTAAAGTTCCGCGTCGCCAGGACCGAGGAATTGTTTCAACACTTCACCCAACGCAAACTCGCCGACGACATTTTCATCAAGCTGAACATAACCCCGCGGCATCGCTGACTCCAGGTGGGGCAAGCTAACTCGTTCCGGCACTACCTTTTGAAAATACAAGTCCGGATGGAGAATCTGCTGTGTCGACGCCGGAGGATTCTTGAATACCTCCTGAAAGTCGGCCCAACTTCCTGTTGCTTTCAGCACTCTCTGCGTGAACTTCGCACCCTCCAAATAGGGGAAAAGAAGCTCGTCCCGGACAAATGCCGGTGCTTTTGCGAGATTCGGGTCTTTGTCCATCTGGTCGGCCACGCTAGATTCAATGAATGGGGCGATATCCGACAGCTCGCGAACGCTGGTGTGCATGTCTGTGAGCGTGTAATCCATCATTGCGGCCAGCGCCGATCCCTCGATCACGGCGTCGCGCGCAAGCGATGCGTCGTCGTTCAAGCGCACCGCGTTTTGCCACTTCTTGAGGTGAAAATACTGATCGTCTAGCGCATGGGTCAGTTCATGCGCCATAACTTCTTTTTGATCGCCCGGCGCGATCCAGCTAGCGATAAAAAATTCTTTCGTTTGCGGATCATAGAGGCCGGCTACCTGGTCAGTAAGAAGGTCAAGCAGAAATGAATCCAACGGGAAGCCCTTAGGGATCAGGCCGAAGGCCTCCAGCGTTCGGCGGTCTACATAACGCTTCTCTGGCGACTCTTCTTTGTTCTGTTCGTCAACGAGGTATTGCCGGATTTCATCCTTCGTGCGGATCGTCTCTCGGAGCGGGGCCTTCGCCGGCAAATCCAGGATCTTGCTCATCTCCTGCAAAACTTCATTTGTGGCAGCGTAGAAGTCAGCATCGCTCTGCCCTGTGGAGCCCGGGGCATTTTCAGCAGATCGCGTTTGCTGCTGCGCACGAGCTTGGACGGATAACAAAACTACGCCCCAAAACGAAACCGCCGCGACTGCGCCAACGATGCTCCTGGCTCGCATATTTTTGCTTTAGGATGTTCTCTTGGCGTGAATGGTTTCCAGCGCGTGCCTCTATTTCAAAATGCGTGATTGGATTGTAACGTGAAAGGCCCTGCTCAAACGCTCACGAACGAGCCAGCGCCGTCGCTTCGTCCGCAGCGATGTCGAGGATTGAATCGAGCCGCACCATGTGGATCAGTTGCGAAACCGGCTTCGTAGGCGAGAAGAATGTGCAGCGCGCGCCGGCCTTCTTTGCCTGCGTCAATGCACGAACCAGCGAACCGATTCCTGAGCTGTCAATGTAAGAAACGCTGGCAAGGTTGACCGCAATGTGACGCGCACCCTGCTCCAGCAAATCCTGAAATTGCTGCCGGAACGCTTGCTCGTTTTCGCCGAGTTTCAGTTGGCCGTCCAAATCAAGAATGACGATGGAGCCCGCTTTGCGAATCGAGATGTTCACATGTGCCTCGCAGGGCAGCCAACCTACCTGAACTGCGTCTGCGAGGCAAGCGAAACCCGATGCGCTTGACTCGCGCGCACGGTATTTGCTAGGGTTTGCACCGTTCTGAAGTCTCCTCACCGTCGGCGAATATTCAAGATGAGCGCAGAGGCTCCTACCCAGTGAGCGTGACGGGCTTCTCGTCCAGCCTGCTTGAGCTGGCTACGGTTTACTACGCCTGCCGGGACACGGAAACACTGCTGAAAACGTTTGCTGCCCGGGTCGGCACGTCATTGAACGCGCGTGGCGTGCTCGTGTGGCTATCCGATGACGGCAGCGCCACCGCAGACCAGAACAGTGACGCTGAGGCGGAGACAGAACTTAGGTTGCGGTTGCGTGCTGCATGGTTTCCAGCGGGCGAACGCACAAGCCCTACGGCCGATTTGATCGCAGAAGGGCTGCCTCTGCAGGCCGTCGAAAACGGTGAGACGCTGCGACTCTCACTCGACTCCGACGACAGCGAAAACCTCAGCCATCTGTCGCTCCATTCGAGCGCGAAGATTAAGACAGTCCTTTATTGCGTACTGCCGGGGACCACCGGAACGCTGGGTGTCGTCGAAATCCTGGATCCTCGCGGCGGTACTTCGACACACGAAGAAGAGCGGTACCTGGAAGAAGCGAGCCGCATCACCGCGCTTGTTTTGGAGAATCGCCTTCAGCAGGAAGACGAGTTGCAAGACCATCTCGCGACGGTCGAACGCCTCACTCTTCTCTACGACATCGGCCGCACCTTCACTTCCACTTTGGAACTCGAAGAGCTATTGCCTGTCATCGCCGAGAAACTTCGCGACATCATGCAGGCGGAAGCTTGCAACCTGTGGCTTGCTGACGCAGAGGCGGGTGATCTTTATGCCGTGCAGCAAGCGGGCGAAGATCCCACGCTCTCCGAAGATGCGCGCTGCGCCATGGGCGAGGGAGCCGTCGGCAAAGTGGCTCAGACTGGCCAAGGACTACTTGTCGAAAATGCTGCCGAGGAAACGCAGCTCGATGCTAGGCGTGCGAGCGAAACCGCCGATTTCCATATCGACTCGATGATGTGCGTACCACTCCTGAAAGAAGCTGAAGTTATTGGCGCGGTGGAAATGATCAACAAAATCGACGGCGGCGCATTTGCTGAAAAGGACCTGTTTTTTCTTTCCAGCATTTGCGAGCAGGCGACCATCGCGATACACAATGCGAACCTCTTGAAGGCCGAGCGCAAGCTGAACGTGCTCGATGCGCTTCTGAACATCAGCAGGGAGATCACTTCCACCCTCGATTTGGACCACGTGCTAACAACCGTTGTGCATCAAGCGTCGACGGTCGTGCCTTTCGATCGCTGCGCCATCGGGCTTTTTGACCGTGACCGCTTTCTGCTGGGCGCGGTTTCCGGTGAAAATGACGTCCCGAAAACACCCGAAATGGGTCAACTGCGAGACATTATGGAATGGGTTGCGGGCCGTGAAGAACCAGTTTCCAACCATCAATATGAGGACGGCTGGCACGCGTCGCCAGAAGAGACAAAACCCCGGACGGCAGCATTTCTCGAAGCGCAGGACTATTCGGGCTTTTACGCACTGTCGCTTCGCGACGACCAAGGGGCGATTGGAGCAATCGCCTTGATGCACGGCGACGCGGAGTTCCTGAACGAGAGCGAGCGTGAGACGGTTTCGATTCTCGCGAATCAAACTGCGGTTGCCATTCGCAACGCGCAACTCTACCAACAAGTGCCGCTGGCTGGATTTCTGAAGCCACTCGCGGAGCGCAGGCAAAAGTTCTTGGCGGCAATGCCCAGAGCACGATGGATGAAGTGGGCTTGGCGCGCCACCGCCGCCGCTGCGCTGCTGATTGCGATCCCCATACCGATGCGCATTGGAGCGAACGCCACCGTCGTCCCCGCAGAGCGCCGCGTTGTAAGCGCCGAAGCGGGAGGCATAGCCGAAAGAGTGCTGATCCACGAAGGAAGCGTCGTGCACTCCGGAGACCTGCTCGCTGTGCTGGATTCGAGCGCGGCTCAGCTCGAATTGGCGCAGGCGCGGAGCTCGCTGGCGATCGCCCAGCGGGCCTTGGCCGACGCGGAGTTCCAACGGGATCCTGCGGCTGCGGGACAGGCTGGCATCCAAGTGCAACTTTACCGGGCGCAAGTACAGCTCGAACAGAAGCGCGTGGATGAAGCGCAGCTTATCGCTCCCATTTCCGGTGTCGTCGTCACTCCGCGTGTTGAGCAAAAGGTTGGGACGATGCTTAGCCCCGGCGAAGCATTCTGTGAACTCGTGGACGAAGCGCACATGGCCGTGACGATGAATGTCCGCGAGGTGGATCTGCCGATGCTTCGTGCTGGTTCGCCCGTGCGAATCAAGTTGAACTCGCTGCCCACGGATACGCTCCACGGCACGCTCGACCGCATCGGCGCAATGACCCAGCCTGAAGAGGGTGAGCAATTTTTCGTTGTGCGCGCGGACTTCGCAAACTCCGGACTCGCCGCGCGCGACGGCATGGTTGGAAGAGGGAAGATTCTAGCCGGCGGAGGCTGGTTTTCTTCAGGATGGTATCCAGTGGGGTATGTGATTTTCCGCGCTCCGTTCCGTTGGGCGTGGGAGAAGGCGTGGTCGTGGCTGCCATGAAGACGCCCAGGGAGAGGCAATGAAGAAGATCGCTCCAATGGTTGCGATAGCGCTGGCGCTGGCGACCGTCGAATGCGGAAATCCGGCTGCGGCGTCGAATCCCTCGGTGGCAACAGCTCCAGCCGCTCCGAGCGCGTCACAGGTCGACACATCTGCCGTTAGGGCGGGCACGTCACAGTCGCTCGAAATCATGAGCGTTCTCTCTGTGGAAAAGGCGGTCGATGTGACCGCGCAGCGCGACGGAATCGTCCTGCTCACTGAGAGCGATGAAGGAAGCTTCGTGCGCGCAGGCCAGGAGTTGGCGCGGCTTGATGACAGCACAATCGAAGCCGAGCTGCAAAAGGCTCAATCCGATTTGCTCGTCTCTGAAAACAACGTCAAGTACAAGCAGGCCGAGCAGCAAGCCAAAAACGCCCAGTTGCGCCGGCAGCAGATGCTGCGTGCCAGTGGTTTGAGCAGCGAAGCGGATCTCGAACAGGCGCAGTTTGAAGCCACAGGCGCGGGGTACGAACTGGACAGTTGGCAACAGGAAGTCAAGAGCAGCCAAGCACAGATTAACGAACTTCAAATCGAGATCACGAAGACGCATATCGCCGCCCCTTTTTCAGGAGTCGTAGTCCGGCGCTATGTCCGTCAAGGGCAGCAGGTCGCGAAAAACGATAAGTGTTTCCGCGTCAGCCAGCTCGGACCCCTGGAAGTCGAGTTTCAAGTGCCGGAGACCACTGGCCAACGGCCGGTTTCGGGCGCAGCGTTTACTCTCCAGTTGGCCGACGGTGCTACGCAGGCCTATGCGGCGCGTGTGATTCGCGTCAGCCCAACTGTAGATCCGGCCAGCGATAGTTACGACGTGGTTGGCCGCTTGGCGGGCTCAAACCTCACAGAGCTTCGGCCGGGGATGTCCGTTCGAGTCGCCTGGCCCGCCGCAACTCGGGCCTCCAAATAGTTAGCCATGCGCTTCGGTCCTTCCGGTCTGCGTGCTTCGCCCGTGCTCGCCAAGGGCCTGCACAGGCCGAAGCTTCGCTCTGACATCCGCATCAGTAAGCAAAACATAAGCGGCGAGATCAGTTACGTCGTGAAAATCGAGGAAACATCCAGCTACCAGCGATATGGCGAATACGAATTTGAGCTGCTGCAAGCTTGCGATGGAACCCGAACGGCAGCCGAAGTCGCCGCGTTCATGAGCGAGTCCCATCCGGACGCGCCTGTAGACGAACCCACCGTGCTTGAGTTCCTGGACGGTGTCGAGCCGGCAATGTGGGAGCGCACGGTCGGCGAAAAGAATCTCGCCATCCTTGAACGCCTCCGCGACGAACGTAAGGGCCGCCTCGACCAGTCCAGCCTGCTCTACATCACCTTCAAGGCCTGGGATCCTGACAAGACTCTCACGCGGCTCGACCCCTGGCTCAGCTGGATGTATACGCGCCAGTTTGTCTACCTCTCCGTGGCGCTCTTCATCTTTACACTCTGGCTCCTCGCCGGCGACTGGGGCCGCATCGCCAGGGACACAGCGGACCTGTGGAACTTCACAAACAAGTCCGCATACGACCTGTGGCTCTTCTGGGTGCTCCTGTTTGCTTTGGGCTGCATTCATGAAATGGGCCACGGACTTACCTGCAAGCACTACGGCGGCGATGTTCACCAGATGGGCTTTATGCTGATTTATTTGACTCCGGCGTTCTTTACCGATACTACCGACATTCTCCTGATGGACCGCGTCGCGCCTAGACAGTGGACGATCTTCGCCGGCATCTGGATCGAGTTAGTTGTATTCGGGCTTTCCGCAATTGTCTGGCACCTCACGCTTCCCGGCTCTGCCGTAAGCGGCGTGAGCTACAAACTAATGCTGCTCTCCGGTTTTCAAGGTGCCGTGCTTAACCTGAATCCTCTGATCAAAGCCGACGGCTACTATGCGCTTTGCCAGCACCTGCAAATTGACAATCTGCGCGAGGATGCATTCGCCTTTTCGAAAACCTGGCTGCAGAAGTACGTCCTGCGCAGCAGCGTGGAGCTTCCCGCGGCAACATCGCGACAGAAACGAATCTTCCTGATTTTTTCGCTTGCGGCTCTGCTCTATAGCACCACGCTTATCCTCGTCGTGCTCTGGTGGATCAGAAATATGTGCGTCAATAAGTTCGGCACATGGGGCTACATCGTCTTCGGCGCTCTCATTTACCTCTTCCTACGCAAGAAGCTCCGCCAGGCAGCGAGGACCCTGCGAGGTCGCTGGATTCGTGGAAAGGAAAAGTACATGGCCTGGAAACTTACGCGAACGCAAATGGTCGGTTTCGCGGCCGTCGCGATCCTTGTCGCCGTTCCGCCGTTCCCCTCCAACGTTGCGACGCCGTTCCTGTTGGAACCGGCCAGTCAGGCGGACGCCCGGGCCACGGTTTCCGGCGTCATGCGACAAATCCTGGTAAGCCAGGGCGACACGGTGCAGCAAGGCCAGGTCTTGGGCGTGATGGAGAATCCCTCGCTCGAGGAGGCTGTCGCCGCGGACACGGAGCGCCTCGCTCTTGCGCAAAGCCATTTTCGAGGCGCCGAAGCCAACGGAAATTTTGCTGCAGCCAATAACGCTAATCACGAAGCTGCACGATTAGCGCAATCTCTCGCCGAGGCAAAGCGCAAATTCGAACAGCTCGCAATCCGCGCGCCCGTTGCCGGCGTGGTAACTACACCAGAACTGCCTGAAACCGCTGGCGAACACTTCACCCCCGGGGAGACGTTCTGTCACATTTCATCGCGCACAGTGATGCATGCCCGAATCCTTGTACGCGACTGGGAAATGACTGACGTGCATCCGGGTGCGCGTGTCGTGCTGAAAGCTGCGCCCTATCCGTTTCGGACTTACGTTGGCCGAGTAGAGCGAATCATGCCGGCTGCCGCGCTGGACCAGCCGGTTTCGAATCCCTCAGTACTGGAAAGAAATGGGCAGCAGCTGACCAACTACATGGCGGTAATTGCGGATTTTTCTAACCCAGATAACTCTCTGCGGGAGGGCATGACAGGAACAGCAAAGATCTACAGCGCCCCGCGTCCCATTGGATGGCAAATCGCTCGCGGAACGTGGCGCTGGGTAAGATCACAGCTTTGGTGATACCGGCACACTCGACAAAAAAGGGGCTGCTGTTTTCAGACAGCAGCCCCGAGGGCTGAGGGACTAATTTGCAGGGGGAAGTGCACCGTCACCCCGAGTTTTCCGCACTTCCCTAAACGATTGACGGTCCCCGGCGCAACGAGGAGATGCCCCTCAGCGCCGTCCCGCTCTTGAGGGCTGCAACAGGTTTGATGCCCTTGGCCCCTCGGAGCGTCTTCGCCTTGCCCGACGTCCTACTCTTAACCGACTTTCCAAGTTTGGTTCCCATTTGACTTCTCTTTTCCTAAGAATTCGGACCGCTACTGCCAAAGGAAACTGACCCTAAGCCAAACCTTCTGGTTGACCTTAGAACGACTTCATGAGCGGCCGGACTTTGCTGGTGAGCGCCTTATTGTTCCTCAGGGCCTTCACGTTGTTCAGGGGCTTCACAGCTGCCAGCTTCTTGCTCTTCTGAATCGGCTTCGCGGTTTTCGTGGTCATTTTCGTCTCTCCTCTT
>DATFQU010000131.1:0-6782 GCA_035264005.1 Candidatus Acidiferrales bacterium | reverse complement strand
TGGAACCAACGGCGAGAGTGTCACGCACTTCGCTTCACCGAAGAGCAGTACAGCAACTACGCAGATTCCGGAATGGACGCTTACCAACTCAATCTTCGTTGTGGACCAGGACACCTTCCAGGGAGATGGCGGCGCGACGGTAAAGACGTGGATCACGGACGGAGCGCTGATCGATCCCTACTTCGCCAACAATCTTGCAATCACTCCCGCGGGTACGATGTTCAACACAGCGTCTCCGGCAAACCTCCCGTCATCCGGTCCTGGCGCACCGAACGGAAGCGTGGGCGCCGTTGGCAACACTCTCACGGCCAACCTGGCGGCACTGAACACAACGCTCGGAATGGTCAGCTATTCAGGCTGTGTCACGCCAGATCCATCACCGGGGGATTCCGCGTCGCTTCCTAACTGCATAATCACTGGCTCGCACGCAGCGCAGGGGCCAAACATCGCACAGATTCAGGCGCATCAATCCCTGGGAAATGATACGACGCTCTGGGGGCCACGCTCTCCGTGGTAAGCCATTCCATCAAATAAGGGTCCGTACTAGCTGGTGAATCTGCGCACGAACGGAAACGCCAGCAGGCCCGTACCGAGCAGAAGCAGAGGTGCCGGTTCCGGAGTGAAGAGGTTGACACCTTGGGCTTGCGAGGCCAGCGAAGTCCCGGCGGCCAAGTCCGAGAAACCCAGGAACGAACGGCAACTGACCCCGGTCTCCACCGTGAACGCCGCCGGTCTTCCGGGTGCGAATGTTTGAAAGGTTTTCACCCCCGACGAGATAGCAAATCCGCTGGAGGTGCTGATATCCAGAGTTCCAACTATAGATAAATCTGCGCCAGGGTTTTCGTCGACGCAGCCAAGGTCCTGCCAATGGATTGTGCCCGTTAGCTCATCGGATGCCCAGGTAAACGAAAAGAGGCTCGTGTCACCTTCAACCGTTGCTCCAACGGGGTCGAGGAAACTTGGCAGGCTGAACGGCCCGCTGGTGAGGTTCGTACTCGCAATGGAGAACGAACCCTCGCCACTACTTCCGAGGCACCCAAACTCAAGTTTATAGTCGGCGGAGAAGCACGGGAAAATCCCGCCACTCAAGCCCGACAGGCTTATGTCCGCTGTGCCGTTCCCGTTGGACGTAAATGTGATTGCACCGCCGTCGAAGCCCGAACTCGTCGGTCCAAACTCAATATCCCGTTGAGCACTAGCGCGGCTGGCGAACATAGCGGCGGCGAAAAACAGCAACAGGGCGAAAAATGCGCATCTTCGAATGACGTTCATGGCAGTTCTCCCTTCAGCGAGGAGCGGGGCAAGCGGAATTATAGGCCAAAGAGGGGGGCAGGGCTACTTCAATTATTCCGGAAAAGCCGGACTGCAAGCCGTTGATTACAGGCTGCTCGATTCAGTCGCAGAGTTTTCCTGCGCCATGACGAATGCCAGCAATTCATCCACTCTCCAGTAAAGGATGGAACAGGCTGCACAGCAAGAGAGAGCACCATTCCTAGTGAATATACCGTCGGCGGCGAACCGGCTAGATCCGCGTTGCTGTCCGCATTGCTAGATTCCAATTAGAAAAGCGTAAGCGTATCCAGGTAGTTGCCACATAGTTGCGACAAGCTGACGTCATGCAGTCAAAGATGAAATCAGGAGCCCAGCATGTTCCATTCAATCGCAGACCTCTACACATCGCACCCTGTTTTCTTCGGTGCGCTGGCTATGGCGCTCGCGAACGCGGCCGTCACTGCGATGCCGTCTCCGCGCCCGAACGGCAGCCAATTCTATGCGTGGGCTTTCAATTTTCTGCACAGCGCTGTCGGAGCTATCTCGCGCATCGTCGCGCAGTATAAAAACGGAAATGGAAACGCCTCGGAGGCCCCGTGAAGGAACATATCTGGCGTCATCTTTTTTTCGGAGTCACCGGCTGCCTCGGCGGAATGCTCCTGATGGCCTTTTCGCTCGGCCACAACGTCGTCACACGCGACGACATGCCCGCCCTCATCGCGCAATACAGTCCGTACACCACCGACGCCGAAGCCATCAAAGTGCAGCTCGCTCAGCAAGCGCAGGAAATCGGAGGAATGCAAACGCAGGTTCAGCAGCTCGAACTCGGCGTCGCGCAAATCTCCGCAAAGCTCGGCATTTCCGCGCGCTCCGGCTCAGCCGACCCGCCACAGTGACGCGAGGCTTGCAGAAGTAGGGAACTAATTCGCTCGAGACGCGTCTGGTTCCTTCGGTCCAGGCAATGCTGAAAATTCCTTTTTGAAATTCCTATCGCGCGCTTGACCCGAGCCATTTAGCCCGCTTTTTCGTCCAGCGGCCCTCGTGACGGACAGGTCGCCGCTTTTGACTTAACCCAACTTGCATGAAGAAGCTTTCTTCCTTTCGCGCGCCGTATCCGCGTGGTGTGTTTTGCGGCATCGCGCAGCGAAAGAAGAAAATAGCTCACGCCCTTTCCTTCTGTCTTAAATAGAGGGACACGCTTGGTCGTTTGCTTTTCTTCCTATCGCGCGTTTTATCCGCGCGATGTCTTCGCAGTTGTCCTTTTCGACTTTCGTTCCTGCTCGTCACTAGTCACTCGCCACTGCCTCTATGCGACTCACACTCACGCGCCAGCAGGGAACTGCGCTTTCAACGCCGGGCATGCTCGACATCGACGGCGTCTTCCAGTGCTACACGCTCGAGCCGCGCATGGACCGTTCGCACGGCAAGCCCTACGCGATTCCCGCCGGAAACTACACAGTCGTTCTCGAACGCTCACCGCATTTCAGCATCATCATGGGCTACCTCTTCATCACGCCGCACGTTCTCGACGTTCCCGGCTTCGACTACGTCGAAATTCATCCCGGCAACAAGCCCGCTGACACGCTCGGCTGCACGCTCGTTGGCGAAACGCGCAGCCCTGCCGCGCCGGACTGGATCGGCAACAGCGTCCTCGCATTCACCACGCTGCTTTCGCGCCTGAAGGCGTGCAAAGTGCCGCTCACGATTTCGTATGTCGATTTCAAACCGGAGAAGGAAAGACTCAAGTGACCCACGCCATCGAACAGCGCGAACCAGCCAAGCAGGGAAGGCTGAAGCCTCCTTTTGTGTGTCCTTGGCAATCCAGTGGCTGCACTCACGTCACACGCACAAGCGCCGTAGCGCATCGCCGCCACATCGCGCGTCACGAAAAACAGGAGATGCGCCAGCGCATCTACGGAACCGCATCCACAAAAGTCCATGTTGGCGGCGCCAAGAAACTGCTCGCTCGCCTACAGGCAACACGTTCGTCACACAGATCCTGACCGCTTTTCGATTTTCGTTTTTTCTAGCCACTAGCCACTCGTCACTAGCCACTTTCTTTTCACAAAGGAGAAACACATGAAACATCGCATCGCAAAAGCATCCGTCTCCACAATTCTGTCTCTCGCGCTCATCCTCGCCGGATGCAGCACGTCATGGATCTCGACCGCGCTCGCCGATTTGCCCGTCATCACGCAAGTCGCGCTCAACATCGCCAGCATCGTCGCGGCCGCGCAAGGCAAAGGACAGGCGAGCCCCGTCGTCACTAGCCAGGTGCAAAACATCGCCGCACAGGTGAAGTCCGATCTGACGCTCGTGCAGGGCCTCATCACCAGCTATCAGAGCGCCACCGCCGCGCAAAAGCCAAGCCTCGTGCAGAAAATCAGCGCCGCGCTCGCCGATGTGCAGACGAACCTGAACGCCATTCTCTCCGCCGTCCACGTCAGCGATACAGCTTTGCAGGCAACAATCGTTGCGGCCGTCGGAGTCGCCGTCACCACCGTCGCGTCCATCGCGTCGCTGCTTCCCGCTTCCGCCGGAACGGTTCGCGCGAACAACGCTGTGAAGCCGCCCTCCGCGCGCGAACTCAAAAAACAGTTCAACGCCATCTTCGCCGCGAACGGCTTCCCACAAGCCGAACTCAAGTAGCGAAAATGTTCGGGCATAAGAAAAACGCGCAGCCATTCAAACTCGGCAAACTTGCGCCGCGCCTCGACTCGCGGACCCTGAAGCTCCATGCTTATCTGCGTCCGCGCTCGCTCGCGCCAGCTCCGCCCGCTATCGACTGGACCGCGAAAATCTCCTCGTGGCCCATGATGGCCAACGACACGCTCGGCGACTGCACCTGCGCCGCCGCCGGCCACATGATCGAATGCTGGACCGCCAATCTCGGCGACGCGTTCACGCCGTCGAGCGCGCAAATCATCGCTGCGTATTCCGCCACCGGAGGCTACGTCGCAGGCGATCCCTCGACCGACAACGGCGCCGTCGAGCTCGACGTGCTGAATTATTGGCGCCAGCAGGGAATTGCCGGTCATAAAATTGACGCCTACGCCGCGTTCGATTGGACGAACCGCGAAACCGCGCGCCAGGCCATCGCGCTCTTCGGAGGCGCTTACATCGGCCTCGCGCTCCCTCTCTCCGCGCAGCAGCAGGACGTCTGGGACGTGCCTTCGCTCTGGTCGCGCCTTCGCGGCCAAAGCGCGCCCGGCTCCTGGGGAGGCCACGCCGTTCCCGTCTTCGCCTACGATTCCAGCGGACTCACCTGCATCACCTGGGGCGCGAAAAAACGCATGACATGGGATTTTTTCGCGCAGTATTGCGACGAAGCCTACGCGCCCCTCAGCCCCGACTGGCTCAGCAAGCAGGGAACTGACCCCGCCGGCCTCGACCTCGCCCAACTCACCGCTGACTTAGCTGCGATCGGCTCGTAGCCTCTCACGCTACAACCACTCAATTTCTGCAACCAAAAATCCGCAACGCCACCAATTTGGTCTAGGATAGGCCCATGCGTCGTCACGCTTACCACTCCGCGCTCGCGCTTTCTTTCCTCGCAGTGTTTGTGTTTGCCGCCAATACTCTTCCGAGAATTTCGGTGGGAGCTGCCGCAGACACAGAAGGGAACGCTCTTCACTCGTTCTGCTACGCATTCTTGCGGCAGGGCAATTTGTTCCTTCGCTGCAATGGGTCGCTCGTTCAACTAACTAAACCCGGCGATGTAACCGACTTCGCCGTGAGCGAGACAGGAAACGCAATTGCTGTCCTCCGCTTGGACAATCATCCCCGGACTGGACGAAATCTGCAGGTCATTCCACTAACGAACAGCGTCAAAGGCCAATTGCTTCCACTCGGCCATGATTTCGGCGGTTTGATCGCTTCCTGTGGCACGACTCTTTTCATTTATCGCACCGCAAAGGATCTCCTGGCCGGCAAAGATCTCGATTTCAAGCCTTACCAGGACTTTCAGTGCAGTTCGGATCGCAAAGTGATCGTTGGCCAGGTTTCGATTGACAGCCACGGTGCTGTGGTCACTGAACTTCCGCCCGGGGACAGCCACACCGCGCTCGTCAGCGGCGTTCCTCCAAACATAACGAAACCGCGGCTAGCAAACACTGGCAGCGAAGGTTTCGCATACAGCGTCAGTCCAAGTGGAGAGTATTTTGCCTACTACGCGCCGACGGAACTTTGTCTTGTTCAGAAACTGACCACAAAAACTTGCACGTCCAGCATCGACGTCTTGAGACAGATTTCCGTCTCCGATTCAGGAGACATCTATTTCACGATGCGAACGGGCCCGGGCTGCCAATACCTGGAGTCCGCAGCTGCTAAGTGCATCGGAATTGCTGTCTTGAGGAATGGCAAACATTCCTCTGATATCATCGAGCGCGAGGCGAGTTGTCCGCAGTGGCTCACTCCAATAGCGGCCTCAGCCATAATCAGTTGGCATCACGGGGAATAGCCTAATGCCCATCATAACCACCCGCCGCTCCTCTTTAGCGTCAACGCAAACGCAATGCCAAAAGCCGCGCGGCTGGTTCGGACGGCTTGAGTTATGGCGAATGAATCGCAGCCACTCCAAGCTCACCGACTGGGGCTTGCAGCACGTTTCCATCGCGCCGAACTTCACCATCCTCGACGTAGGCTGCGGCGGCGGACGCACCGTCAGCAAACTCGCCGCGCTCGCTACGCAGGGAAAAGTTTTCGGAGTGGATTTTTCTGACGCGAGCGTCGCCGCCAGCAAGAAAATCAATGCGCAATGGATCGCCGACGGCCGCGTCGAAATCCGCGAAGGCTCCGTCTCGCAGCTCCCCTTCGCCGACGCGATGTTTGACCTCGTCACCGCCGTGGAAACGCACTTCTGGTGGCCCAATCTGCCTAGCGACATGCGCGAAGTCTTCCGCGTCACCAAGCCCGGCGGCACAGCCATCCTCATCGCGGAAATCTACAAAGGCGCGAACACCATGGCGTCAAAGATGTTCGAGAAGCACGGCGCGCGACTCGGCGCAACGCTCCTTAGCGTCGAAGAGCATCGCGAACTCCTCGCTAACGCCGGCTTCTCCGACGTCCAAGTCATCGATCAGCCCGCCAAAGGCTGGATCTGCGCCTTCGGCAAGAAACCCTGCTAGGATCGCTCCACGCAACGTGTATATCTCTGTGGGCTCTCGGTGTTTCGGGGTCACCCGCCGCCAGCAATCACGTTCCGTCTTCCGTCTCGCACGCAACGAAAGGCTGAACCGCTAACGGCCAGTTTGGCTCTCTGGCGGCAGCAATCCGAGCGCCAGGCCATATCCGGCGCAAAAGTAGGTCAGTAAGACGCTGGGAGCAGAGAATCTTGCAATCCCATTTTCGCTCCGCAAACACCATGGATCCTCCCTCGGCAACCGAAGGTTCAAAAGGCAGGCGAGCTTCTGGGGCCGCAGAAATATCTCCTAGGACGCACAAATCGATTGACATCCGCTTGCGGGGCGGGTAGTGTGGGTTTTGGGGCGTTCTTCTAATCAGTATTATGT
>DATFQU010000130.1:0-4453 GCA_035264005.1 Candidatus Acidiferrales bacterium | reverse complement strand
GACGAATCTCAAGGCCGGAGCAAGCAAGTGAGCTACAGCGAGCGATGAAGGGTCACATCCTGGCTCAGACTGAAATCATCGGACGTTTTCAGCATTGAGAACTGCACGGGCCTACCGCGCAATAAGAGCGATCTCGGCTTCCGCTCGCGTAGGGTTCGCTGACCACGACAAAGAACCGCATTTCTGAATTTTCTGGACCAGGCGGAATTGCCATCTAGCAGGCTGCTGAAAAAGTGCGGAAATTGTGTAACGAAGCAGCGCTGGGCGCGTCCAATGGCGCATGCGAGGAACCGATCAGCAGCAGACTCACGTGTTCAGTTACATTTCCCCAGACCAACGAGTGCGCAGTGATCATCCATTGCGACCAATCCGCACGATGGTTGACGAGATCCTGAAGCAGCTATCGCCGCAGTTCAGCAAGATGTACGCGAAAGTGGGTCGTCCGTCCATTCCACCGGAGCAGCTGTTGCGTGCGCAGCTGTTGCAGATGTTGTACTCGGTGCGCAGCGAGCGGTTACTGATGGAGGAGATGGACTACAACATATTATTCCGCTGGTTTGTGGGACTGAATTTGGATGATCCGGTGTGGGACGCGACGGTGTTTACCAAGAACCGGGACCGCTTGCTGGAAGCCGAAGTAGCCAAGGAATTTCTGGCGAGGGTAGTCGCACATGCGCGGGAGAAGGGATGGACCTCGGACGAGCACTTCACCGTGGACGGCACGCTGCTGGAAGCATGGGCGAGCGCGAAGAGCTATCAGCCGAGGGACAGGGAGAAATCGCCTCCACCGGATGATCCGGGAAATCCGACGGTGAACTTTCACGGTGAGGAGCGCTCGAACCAAACGCACGAATCGAAGACCGATCCCGACGCACTTCTGGCGCGCAAAGGCCGGGGCAAGGAGGCGAAGTTGAGCTATAGCGGGAATCTGCTGGTGGAGAATCGCAACGGATTGATCGTGTCGAGCACGGTGTGGGAAGCCACGGGCACGGCTGAGCGCTTGGCAGCGCTGGCCATGCTGGAGCAAATTCCAGGAACCGGGCAGGTGACGGTGGGCGGTGACAAAGCATTTGATACTGCCGAATTTGTGCGCGAGTGCAGAAACATCTCTGTAACACCACATGTGGCCCAAAACCTGGGACGAAGAGGCGGCAGCGCTATCGATGGTCGAACGAGGCGACACGAGGGCTACCGCATCAGCCAGAAGAAGCGCAAGCGCATCGAAGAATGCTTTGGCTGGCTGAAGACGATTGCGTTGTTGCGCAAAGTGCGTCATCGCGGAACGTTGACAGTGGACTGGATATTTACCTTCGCTAGCGCGGCCTACAACTTGGTGCGCATGCGAAATCTGATGGCCGCCCCGGTTCGAGCGCAGTAAGTTCGAGCTGTAGTGTCTCTGCACGGCGCCGAAAGGTGCACTTGGGGCGCTCGCCAGCGCGAAGAAACGACAAAAACGGCCTACCACCCGAAAATAACGCAAACGAGGATAGAAATTGCTTGCTCCACACAATTTTTCAGCAGCCTGCTAGAAACAACTCACCACCCAGACAGGAGGCAGAGAAGCCGGAGTGCCGAAATACGCATCCACCACTCGCAGCGCTTAAGGAGCGGGCTTGGCGCAATGGTCTTTGCGCTGCGAGAAGGCGATCAGGTTTTCGAGTTTTTCGCGGGCAGAGCCGGAGTCAATGGATTCGCACGCGATGCGCACGCCTTCGCGAAAATCGGCTGCACGACCGGCAGCGACCAGAGCCGCAGAGGCGTTGGCAAGGGCGATGTCGCGATGTGGAGAGGGTTCGGGATCGCGCAGCGCACCGTCGAGAATTCTGCGGATGATCTCCGAATTCTGCTTCGAGTCGCCGCCACGAATTGCTGTCAGAGGCGAGCGACTCACACCGAAGTCCTCGGGAACCACCGTGTAGGTATGGACCGCGCCGTCGCGCAGCTCGGAAACATAGGTCGCGCCGGAAATCGAAATTTCATCGAGGCCGTCTTCTCCGTGCACAACAAATGCCCGCTTCACGCCCAGTTCGCCGAGTGCTTGCGCCATCAATTCCGTCGCTCCCGCATCGTAAACGCCCACTACTTGCGCGGACGCACGCGCCGGATTCGTCAGCGGGCCGAGCAGATTGAAGACTGTGCGAATCCCCAGTTCACGCCGAACCTTTGCGACGTGCCTCGTCGCCGAATGCATCGCTGGCGCGAACAGGAATCCGATCCCGACTTGCTCGATCGCTTGGGCGACGCGCTCCGGAGGCAAGTCGATGCGCATCCCGAGCTGCTCGAGGACATCCGCGGAGCCGCAAAGTGAGGTCTGCGAGCGATTTCCGTGTTTCGCGACACGCACGCCCGCGCCCGCGACGACGAAGGCCGTTGCCGTCGAAATATTGAAAGTGCCCAGCGCATCGCCGCCCGTGCCGCACGTGTCGACCAGCCCTTCTTCCGCGATGGGATGGCCATCAGCGAAAATTCGTGGCGCATGGCGCCGCATCACCGTCGCGAAGGCGACCAGCTCATCGACCGTTTCCCCCTTGAATCGCAGCGCCGTCAGAAAACTGGCAACTTCAACGTCTTGAGCGCGATCCGAGAGAATATCCTCCATCGCAGCATCCGCTTCCCTCCGCGTGAGATCATCTCCGTTCGTGACAATCATGTGAGCCGCAACTAGGCGCTCGGTGCTGCAAAGAATCATTGCGTCGCTCTGGGTTGTGCCTTTGTCGGGATCGATCTTTGCCCCGTTTTGCTGTCGTTCCCAATTTTCGAAGGCTTCGCGTTCTATTTTCGTCATGCCTTTCATGTCGAGGGCAGTAAGTAGTCCTGCAAGCTGAATGTCCGACGGGAGCGCTCCGGAGGCCTCCAAAGCGGCCTCAATCTGTGGCCGCGTCAGATCCTCTCCTGAAAGCAATTTTTCGAGAATTTGGTGAAACATGCGTATGCTTGTTGCTCGCTCCTGACGTTCCAAGTAAACTGAGTGGCTTTTTGCTCCACAAATCTTAGCATCATTCCTGCAGAAGCTTTCAGGAACGCGGACATTCATGAAGATCCACGAATATCAGGCGAAGGCGATCCTTGCAAAATTCGGCGTTGCCGTTCCCCGCGGCGAAGTCATCTTCAAACACGAGGATGCGCGAGAAGCAGCGCAGCGGCTGGCAACGAAAGTTGTCGTCGTCAAAGCGCAGATTCACGCCGGCGGGCGCGGCAAAGCGGGCGGAGTGAAACTCGCGAAGTCGCCTGAGGAAGCGGCGTCACTCGCCGAACGGATGCTGGGAATGAAGCTGGTGACGCCGCAGACGGGCGAAGAAGGACGAGTCGTGCGTCGCTTGTTGATCGAAGAAGGGCTCGACATCAAGCGCGAGTTGTATCTCGGCATTCTCGTGGACCGCGCGGCCGGCGCGCCTGTGTTCATGGCCAGCGCCGCAGGCGGGATGGAGATTGAAGAGGTCGCGAAGACAAATCCCAGGGCCATTCTCCGCGAGACGATTCATCCAGCGGCCGGAATGCAGCCTTACCACGCGCGCAAAATCGCTTTTGGACTGGGCCTTTCTCCTGACCTGCTCGGCGCAGCCACGCCATTTTTGCAATCGCTGTACCGCGCCTTTATCGAAACGGATTCATCACTCCTCGAGATCAATCCGTGCGTGGTTACGGGCGATGGACGTCTCGTTGCGCTCGACGCTAAAGTGAATTTCGACGATAACGCGCTCTACCGCCATCCGGAATTCAAAGAGCTGCGCGACGTGGGCGAAGAAACTCCGCTCGAAGTTGAAGCCTCGAAGTTCAAGCTGAATTACATCAAGCTCGATGGGAACGTTGGCTGCATGGTGAACGGCGCAGGCCTGGCCATGTCCACGATGGACATCATCAAGTTGAGCGGCGGCAGCCCGGCAAATTTTCTGGACGTGGGGGGCGGCGCGTCAGAAGAGCAAGTGAAAAACGCGTTCCGCATTCTCCTGAGCGATCCGAACGTCAAGGCGGTGTTCGTGAACATTTTTGGCGGGATTTTGCGTTGCGACGTGCTGGCGAGCGGCGTCGTAAATGCAGCGAAGGAACTGAAATTCAAAGTGCCGGTCGTCGTGCGCATGGAAGGCACGAACGTAAAGCAAGGCCAGGAAATCCTGCGCAGCTCAGGGCTGAATTTCACTGTGGCAGAAGGAATGCGCGACGGCGCGCAGAAGGTGGTCAAGCTGGCCCGGCAATAGAAAACCGACTGAGCGGGTGATCCTGTGTTGAATTCGCGCGAGGTAAGGCAGGTAGAGGACGCAAAGGAAGTAGAGAAAAAGACTCTTTGGCGCGGGCTGGTGCGCAACTATGCGGATCTGCTTGTTTATAAGCAGGCTTATCGATTGACGCTCGATGTTTCGAAATCGACTCGCGCTCTTCCCTGGTCAGAAACAAAACGAACTGGGGTCGCCAAGTCCGGCGATCGTCGCGCTCGGTCGCAGCAAATATAGTTGAA
>DATFQU010000129.1:0-5182 GCA_035264005.1 Candidatus Acidiferrales bacterium | reverse complement strand
AAATCGTGTTCATTGGCATCGGCGCTCTCGTCTTCATTCTCACCTGGGCGATCCACCGCCCGGCTCTGGCCGTCGTGATTTTTCTCGTGCTCGGTGTCGCCACCGCCATCGCTTACCGGATGAGCCTCGGCCGCGTCGACGGGCTCGCCATGCGCCACCGCGAAACCCTCGCCACCGAACTCTGCCGCCAGGAATAGCCACCGAGCCGCATCGTCAACGTGGGTCGATGCGGACCTGACTACATCGCGCGGATACAACGCGCGAAAGGAAGACTCGGGGCTGCGCATTCTTGTGTCGGAGCTGAAGCTCCGACCTCCTGAAAAGCAAAGGGAAGTTTTGATCGCGCACGGTTTGTGTCGAATTGTGTGATTCGTTTTCTCCAGCGGTCTCCTTTTGAGTTTGCCTCCGCAAAAAGTGCGTGAAAATTATCGATTAGAAATAGGCGGCTCCTTGAGTTTGAAGGAGTTAGGAGAATTTTTAATTTCAGCGCGCACAGCGACAGGTTCAACGGAGTTGAGCTGCGACGTGACTACTTCCCGCGGGTGAGACGCGCGATAGGAAGAATGCGCAACGGCGTCTGTTTCAGTCTCGAAGGCGGAGCCGAACTGCGGGCGGCGTAAAGCCGCCCCTACAGTCTCGGCGGCGGACGCTTCCGCGGAATTATCGAACAGCAGGTTCCTCGTCGGATGCTCGTCGCATCCTCGCTCGGAATGACAGTGGTCGGAAGGTTGCTCGACAGGAGAATCCGTGGAGGGTGGCGACGCGGGCCGATGAAGGCGATCGGCCCCTACAAAAGCTGGCGACGTGACTACTTCGCGCGGGTGAAGCGCGCGACAGGAAGGGCGTTTACCGACCATCCCGGTTTCTTCGGCGGATTGAGCTACCCTGTCAGCTTCCACAGAGGAGCCAATCGGTGACGTGACTACATCGCGCGGAGAAGAAGCGCGAAAGGAAGAAACCCTTTCGTCGAACTTCTTGTCAGAGCTGAAGCCTGCCTGCGCAGGCAGGCTCTGCGCCCCTGAAAGGCTTTCCGCGGAGCAAGCAGAAGAGTTCCCACCCTTCGCAGACGGCGCGAAGGATGGGGCACCCAGAAAAGCAGAATCACCGCCGACTACTTCGCGCGGAAAAGATGCGCGATAGGAAGCTGCTTCGTCACGATTGTCTTTTACCACCGTGCTGGAGGTGACGCGGTGATCTTCCGAAACGCTGGCGTCGAGTTGCGACGAGGCGTGTTTTACGACGTTGGTGACGAGGACGCGCTTGGGAGGATCGTTCCACTGGCCGTCAGGGCTGACGCAAGTGCCGAGGGCGCGTGCAGAGGCGATGATGGCGGCGGGAGTGGCGTGGATGTCGGCGGCCTGTTCGATGATGAGTTCGAAGGCGAAGCGAAGATTGCGGCGGCGGACTTCGTCGAGGCCGAAGGCGTAGGCGTGACGGTAGATAGAGACCCAGGTGAGATCGGTGTCGTCCTCGTAATACTCGGAGATGGTATTGGGGCTGTGCCAGTGGATGAAGAGGTCTTCGATGACTTCGCGTTCGGGATGGTGGCAGACGGCGCACTTGCGTCGATGACGGGCGATGTCGGGAGGGCGATGGATAAATTGCGGCCCGCCTTCGCTAAAGCTACGGCGCGGCGAAGCGAGGGATTTTGAGGTGGCGGCGGAGGCGGCGCGGAGGACTTTCTTTGCGTCGGCGAGGGCGGTCGTTCGGGGTGGCCTCTTTTTGTTTGGCGCGGAGGAGGCGCTGGGTTCTGGGGCGGTTTGATCGGGGGCTGATAGGACATGCTCGGGCGTGCTGGTGACGCTGGGTGCCATGGTGAATCTCCTTAGTTGTGAGTTTGATTCGACTACTTTTGCTAGGCCTGCCGGAGGCAGGCAGGTATCAGGTTGGCGGCGACCACCGACCTGAGCGCGGCGGAAGCCGATAATCTTGGCGGCAATTTATCATAAAGGCAACACAATTGCAAGTAAAAAATGCGATTGGCGTGAAAATAAAAAACGGAAAGAAAGGAGTTAGGTGAGGGCATTGAAGAGGCTCTGTGGAGTGCGGCGGTCCGCTTCGCGGATTCCGGCGCGGCCGGAACTCGACGCCGCTTTGCCGTCCGCATGATTTTAGTTCTGACGTTGCCTCAAATTACTCCATCTCCGTCGCGTCTACGCTAAAATCGTCGGCCATATTCACTTGCTCCGACCGCATTCGCATCACCGTTTCATAAAAGGATCTTTCCGCCATCCGCTGAAACCAAGCCGCCGAACTCCACTCGTACTGTTCCGCTCGACGCACCAAACCGTGCTTCACGGCGTTCGAGTGCACGTAATTCAACCGTGCCAAGTATGACTTCTGGTATGTGAGGTGCGACTCCCAATACTGAAACCAGACTTTCCGACCTTGTGCCTCGTCCTGCGAATTAATCTCCTTTGCAGTTGTCGCATGCAAATGGCTTACGAATCGTCTTAGCGTCGTGACTCTCTCCGGAGAAATCGCGATGAAATGGTAGTGATTCGGAAACACAGCCCACGCCTCCAGCTTCCATCCGTAACGAGACGCAAGCTGCAACAACATCTCACACAGATACTTCAAGCGCTTCGAAGAATGGAAGAATGGTTTCTTATGGAATGTTCCCGCCGTTACCGCGTATGCCCCAGCGGCATTCAGGCGATGGGTTGGGCTACGTGGCCAGTCTGGCATGGGCGAAGTGTACGTCCCAGTTGTAAAAAGGCAAAGCGGCGTCGAGTTCCGGCTGCGCCGGAATCCGCGAAGCGGACCGCCGCACTCCAAAAAGGCTTAGCGGATGCGGTAGTGGCCGTGGCCGAGGAAGGTGAGGAGGCGAGGTCGCGGAGGATTTGAATCGAAAATACGTTTGCGCGTAAAACAGCGCAAATAGGAAGAAAATCGGCCAGCACGACAGTAAAGCGACGGTTATTTCAGTAGGAAGAAAGTCGGCCAGCACGACAGTAAAGCGACAGTTATTTCAGTAGGAAGAAAGTCGGCCAGCACGATAGTGAAGCGGCGTCATTTCAGTTGATACCGTCCATTGCCCAAAAACATAAGTAAATCTAAATCGCGGAGGATTTGGAGTTGTTGGCGGATTTTGGGGCGGACGTGGCGGTTGGCGGGATGGAGCGAGGCGAGATGGGGTTCGAGGGTATAGGCGTCGGCGAGGGAGAAGGTTTGTTTGTGGAGGGAGCGGACGAGATTGAGGACGTCGAGAGTCCAGCCGCGCATTTCGGGTTTGAGTTTTTCGAGGGGACGGACTTTTGCGTACTGCTTTCGCGCTGATGCGGGATTCGTTGGTTTGCCGTCCGTGACAAGTGGAATACGCGCGTCTGGCGGAATTTCGGTCAAAAGAATGTTGCAGCCGACCCAACCTGCGCGGCGAGCGGTTGAAGCGAGCGGCGGACGTTTCTCGATGGCGGAAATGGAAAATGCGAAATGAGGAACGAGAAAAGCGTTTGCGACTCTCCAGTTTGGAACGTCGTAATGGAGCGCGATGAGATTCGGAGTTTCGTCAGCGCGAATTTTCTCTAGCATAGTTGCGTATGCGGCGTCATTGATGCGAGCGCCGAAGAAACGGGACTGTGACTTGAGTTGGAAAGAAGAGTCGCATTTCGGACAGATGTAATCGATGGCGGCGGTATTTGGCGGAGAGCTGGAAAGTTTGTCGGAATCGCAGTTCAGACAGTATAGATTTTTTGCGCCCCACGATTCGGTGGCGACGCGAGCGCGCTGTGAATTGCTTTTGTAATCTTCGAGGCCAGCGCGCGGAAGCGAGAGTTGCACGCGGGGATTAGATCACGTTCCACCCTTCAGATAAATCTCTGTTTCGGTCTTAATGATGAACATAACTTCTGAGGAACTGCGCGAGCTGAGGGCGAATTTTGTCCAAGCCTCTTCGAGAGATTCTGCGGGCGCGGAGTAGATGACTTCACGGCGAAGGGAGCCAACGAAATAATAATTTCGTTCGCGACGAACGAGCTTTGCGCTGGGAGCGTCGGCCATGTTCGAGTTGTTTGATCGATCCACAGGATCGGCGAGGGGATCAACAGAAAAGTGAGCGCAGGAGAGAGAAATTTCGACCTGTACCAGATCGGAACAGATGCGGCGGAGAGTGAGGTCGAGCGAAATTGCGTCGGCTTCGATGCCGAAGCTGCGTCGCGAGAGGCGCAAGGCGGCGAGGGCGGTGGTGCCGGAGCCGAGGAAAGGGTCGAGGACGATGTCGCCTTCGGAAGAGGAGGCGAGAAGGATGCGCTCGATGAGAGCGAGAGGCTTTTGCGCGGGATGTTTGCCGAATTTTTTCTCCCAAGGCTCGGGAGGCGGAATGGTCCAGACGGATTTCATTTGTTTGCCGCCGGCGATTTGGCGCATGAGCTTGTAATTGAATTTGTGGCGGCTCTTTTTGTCGCGCGCGGCCCAGATGATGGTTTCGGTGGCGTGAGTGAAATAACGGCAGGAGAGATTGGGAGGAGGATTGGGCTTGACCCAGGAGATGTCGTTCAAGAGTTTGAAGCCGAGCTGCTGCATGGCGAATCCGACGGAATGAATGACGTGAGAGGTGCCGCTGACCCAGATGCTGGCGTCGGGTTTGAGGACGCGCTGGCAGGCGGCGAGCCAGGCGGTGTTGAATTCATGATTTTCAGCTGCGCCGCGGGAACGGTCCCAGTCGCCTTTGTTGACGCTGACCATGCGTCCGGCGTGGCAGGTGATGCCGCCGTTGGAGAGGAAGTAGGGCGGGTCGGCGAAGATGAGGTCGATGGAGGAGGCAGGGATGGCGGCGAGGAGTTCGAGGCAGTCGCCGTGGAAGATTTTGATGTGGTGGCGAGCGTCGTGGAAGGCGGGTTCGGGGAGCGAGACGGCGTTCTCTTGAGATGTGGCGCGGAGCGTCAAAGTGGATCGGATCGTTGATCAAAATGGATTGTTGATCAAGTGGTATGAAGGCGGTGACCCGCGGGGCGGGGCTTCAAGGTTGAGACCCGCCTTCGCCAAGGCTACGGCGAGGCAGGCAAGCCGCGCCCGCGCGGGAAGAGCGTCCAGATAACGAACGGCAAAATCCAAAAAGCCGCAGAACTTCGCAACGGCTGCGAAGCTCTGCGCTACACAAGCATTAAACGAACACTACGCAATCATGAGCCCTTGATGTTGGTGACGTGAATGGTGTTGGTGGCGGCGTCGAGGGTTCCGGTGA
>DATFQU010000128.1:0-3549 GCA_035264005.1 Candidatus Acidiferrales bacterium | reverse complement strand
TCATCGCGGCGGTCGTCGCGACGGTCAGCGCGATCGTCACGGTTGTCGCGATCACGAAAAGCCGAGTCGCGATGATCCATTTGCTCGTGCGTGGCTTCGATGTGGCGCTCGTGTTCGGCTCGCATTTCGTCGCGATCCGGGAAGGCGCGAACGCCGCCCTCGCCGTTGAAGGCCACGTGGTTGTTATTCACGATGACGGTACGGTTGTAGGTGTTGTGGATGTTGACGACGTTAATGTTGGTGACGGAACGGTTGTAGAAGAACGCGCCGTGGCGCCATTCGCCGCCGACGAAGCCGACGCCGCCGTAGCCGTAGCCGTAGTTAATTCCGCCGTAGAATCCGACGTGCGGGCCCCAGTAGCCGGCGTGCCAAACGTAAACGCCTTCGGAGAAACCCCAGTAGCCGGGAGTCCAGAGGAAGCCGGGCTCAGGAGCAAGAACCCACGTGCCGGGGACCCAGTAATAACCGTCGTCGCCGTAGGCCCAGTAGCCGGGAGTCCAAAGATAGCCCGGGCCGGGGCAGATGGGCTGAGCATATACGCGCAGCGGCGGCGGGCCGATGTGAACTGAAATTCCGACGGCGACCTGCGCCTGAGATGGGGCAGGGGCCGCGAGCATCACGAAAGCCAACAGCAGGCACTGCAAAAGCGCGAATTTACGCATCTTCCTCACCTCGGTGCATCATCATTTGCCGGGCAATATGTGAAACACCCCGGGAACGGAAAAGTTGTGCGGCGCTGCGAGCAGTGGCAGCGAGGGGTGCGAATTCGAGCGTAGCGCGGGGGATGTGGAGGTTCAAGAATGCGGCGCTCGATGCGTGTGTGGGCGGAACCTGTACGATTGGGCAGGTGAGGTTGCGTGCGCGATGGTATTGCGATGAGAAGCCTGCGATAATCTGCGGCGCTTGAAGGAAAGTGGTCAGTGATCAGGGGTGAGTGGTCAGAAAAAAGAAAGCGCGAGCGCGAAACGTTTGTCAAAAAACGAAGCAGAGTAGTCAGGGCAACAAAACGATGCTAAGTGCAGGAAGCAGGCTAGGCCCATACGAAATTCTAACTCCCATCGGCGCGGGTGGAATGGGAGAAGTGTACCGCGCGAGGGATACGCGGCTGGGGCGCGACGTCGCAATAAAGATTTTGCCGCAGCACTTGACGGAAATGGCGGACGCGAAGCAGCGTTTTGAGCGCGAAGCGCGCGCGGTGTCTTCGCTGAATCACGCGCACATTTGCACGCTGCATGACATCGGGTATCAGGACGGCGTGGATTTTCTGGTGATGGAGTATTTGGAAGGGGAGACGCTTGGGAAGCGTTTGGAACGCGGGCCGCTGGCCGGAGTGGAATTGTTGCGAACTGCGATTGAAATAGCGGACGGACTCGAGAAGGCGCACCGGCAGGGCGTGGTTCACAGAGATTTGAAGCCGGGCAACATCATGTTGACGAAGGCGGGCGCGAAGCTGATGGATTTTGGGCTGGCGAAATCGGCGCTGGATGGAGCGGGGTCGGCGCCGCCACTTTCGAGTTTGACGCTATCGATGAATCCGGCGGGGCAAACGCGGACGGAGCCGCTGACGGCGCGGGGGACGGTGCTGGGGACGTTTCAGTACATGTCACCGGAGCAGATGGAAGGAAAAGAGACGGATGCGCGGAGCGATATTTTTTCGTTTGGCGCGGTGCTGTTCGAGATGGCGACGGGGAAGCGCGCGTTTGATGGGAAGACGACGGCGAGCGTGATTGCGGCGATCTTGGAGCGGGAGCCGCCGGCGATTTCGAGTATGCAGCCGATGTCGCCCCCGGCGCTGGACCGACTGGTGAAAACTTGTTTGGCGAAGGAGCCGGACGAGCGGTTCCAGTCGATGCATGACGTGAAGCTGCAACTGGAATGGGTGAGGGATGCGGGTTCGCAAGCGGGCGTGCCTGCGCCGGTGGTTGCGCACAGGAAAAATCGGGAGTGGTTGTTAGCGGCGGTTGCGGGATTGAGTGCCGTCGCTGCGATTGCCTTGGCTATTTTGTATTTCGCGCGGCCGACAGCGAAGATGCCAGTAATTCGCTCTTTCATCAAGCCGCCAGCGAATACGAGCATCACGAGCTACAACGGCGGGACGGCGGGATTCGCGATTTCGCCGGACGGGCTTCGCGTGACGTATGTGGCGCTCGGGCCCGATGGAAGATCGCTGCTATGGGTGCGGGCGCTGGACTCTTTGCAGGGGCAGGCGCTCGATGGCACGGACGGAGCGAGCATGCCGTTTTGGTCGCCGGACAGCCAGTACATTGGTTTTTTTGCGGGCGGAAAGCTAAAGAAGATTCAGGCGTCAGGAGGCCCGACGCTAACACTTGCGGATGCGCCGGGAGGACGAGGGGGGACGTGGAACAAGGAGGGAACGATACTGTTTACGCCGTTCTTTGGCACGCCAGTGCTTCGCGTGTCGGATGCGGGAGGCGCAGTGGCGCCAGTGACAACGCTCAATCGCGGCAACAATGAGTCCACGAATCGGTGGCCGTACTTCCTCCCAGATGGGAAGCATTTTCTTTATCTGGCGGGCAATCCACTGACGCCGGTTGGAAACCCAACTAACTCGGTCATGATTGGGTCGCTTGAGTCCAAGGAAACAAAACTTCTGTTTCGCAATCATTCCAATGCAATTTATGCGTCCGGCTATCTTCTTTTCCTTCGGCAGAACACGCTGATGGCGCAGCCGTTCAACAGCAAGAAGCTCGAGTTGATGGGCGATGCGATTCCGATCGCAGAAAACGTGGAGGATGTTGCGCCGCGAGTGCAAGGCAGTTTCTCGGCGTCTGATGATGGAACACTTGCTTTTATGGAGTCAGGAAGCACGACGCGCCAGATGTTGTGGTTCGACCACAACGGCAAACAAGTTGGAGGAATGCCGGGAATGGACAGCTATGCCGACGCTCAGCTATCGCCCGACGGAAAGGTACTCGCGTTTGTTCTTGAGTCGCCCTCAACGGATATTTGGCTTTACGATATCGCGCGCGGGGTGAAGACCAGGTTTACATTCGGGTCCGGCAGTGAATCTCCCCGGTGGTCTCCCGACGGCAAGCGCATCGCATACACATCGATTCGCAACGGGCAATTTGGAATTTATGCCAAGGCAGCGGATGGCTCGGGGCATGAAGAAGTGCTTCTTCCTCCGAGCGTGGAACAGACCTATCCGCTGGACTGGTCGCCGGATGGAAAAGTGCTTGCGTACTCCCAATGGGAGCTAGGCGCGAATGGAGCATCGCGCTTGTGGATGCTTCCGTTGAAGGACCGAAAACCATACGTGTTCAATCTACTCGAGCAATCCGCATCTCCTTCGGCACGATTTTCACCGGATGGGAAGTGGCTGGCGTATAGCTCGACTGAGTCGGGAAGAGCGGAAGTTTATGTGACGCCATTTCCAACGCCGGGAGGGAAATGGCAGGTTTCGACGGAAGGCGGTTCGTTTCCTGTCTGGCGGCGGGACGGGAAGGAGCTTTTTTACATGTCGGTGGACGACAAGATTATGGCGGCGGAGGTGAGCGAAAACGGGCCGAGCTTTGTGATTGGGAGAGT
>DATFQU010000127.1:0-5850 GCA_035264005.1 Candidatus Acidiferrales bacterium | reverse complement strand
AAGGCCTTCGCGCGAGCTGGTATAAATCTTCAGACCTTCATATCCGCGGACGCCGTCGACGGCCGCCATATAATGCAGGTAAGAAAATCCTTCCAGATGCAACCGTCGGCGCGGGTGAACATCTGCTGTACCTTCGCCGATGTCGCGGAAAGCGTCTTCAACGGCTTCGAGCGCGACGCGCATCGTCAGCAAACCGCGAACGTCTGTTTCAGTCAGCAATAAAGCCACGACAAATCTCCGGCAGCTCGGTTATAACTCAACTCACTGCCCGATATTAACCTTAAAGCGGAGGATGCGCGAATCGGGTCGGTCGAGAACTACGAGATCTCCCTTGGGCGTAAATGCGATGTCCGTTGGAGAAGCGTGCTCACCCCATTCGGGATGTTGCGAAAAATCAACTATAAGTCTCGGTTGGCCGTCGAGGGTCCATATCTCCAGCAGTCGCTTCTGCACGTCCGACGCCGCAACGAAGCTGGCTGAAACAGTCAAACCGTTCGGCTTCGGCGCGCTGTTGGACTGGCCGAGGTCGGAAAACGGAAACGCCCATGAGGACACGAATTGTCCGACGCTCGTGAGTCTCTCAATGCGCTGATTTGGAGCGTCCGCGACATACAGATTCCCGTCTTGCGCCAGGCGAATCGGAAACGGCATCCAGTGGCCGGCAGGCAGTTCCGACGGCTTTCCCCAAGCTTCCAACGTGCGCCCTCGCGGACTCAGGCGGACAACGCGGCCCGCCGTAAAATCGGCCGCGAAGAAATTTCCGTCCGGGCCAATCGCAATGCTTGCAGGCTCGTGAAAGTCGCGCCGGTAACGAAAGAACAGCGTGTGAAACGCTTCTCCTTCTGGAGAGAATATCTGAAGTTGTCCGCGACGGCGATCCACGATGAAAATCGCGCCGCCAGGATCGACAGCGATATCCCAGTCGTTCTGCCCTGTCGACGCTGCGAAGTCCAGCAGAGGATGCCCCTGCAAATCAAACTTCTCAACCTGTGTCGGGTCTCCGTCATCAACGACGAAGACGTTTCCGACGCCGTCGCAGGTGAGCGCCTTTGGATTCTGGAATTGGCCGGGCTGAGTTCCGGCCTGGCCCCACTGCGCAAGCAACTGAAGTGGAGGTGGGGGAGTATTTTGCGCCGCCTGAGGAGGACGGCCGCACGATGAAACTACGCAGAGTGTTGGAAAAATTGCAATCGCGGCGATGATGCGCGGCGCGGAATGGAAAAGAATGCGCGGAGTCCAACAACCTGGTCGTTTAGTTATTGTCCCTCCTCGCGGACGTGTTTTCCTCGATGCTGGGTCTTATGGCGGATTGCAGTTGCGGTGCGGGCAATATCCACCCGGCGCACAGTCGTAAGTTTCATATCGTACACACGATTCTCAAGGCCGCTCGCATTCAAGTTCTGGAAACGAAACTGCGCCTCGCCTTCGGGAACCTTGGCCGGCGTGACGTCAATAGGAAGCTTCCCACACAGGCTACTGTCGAGAAATGCCGTTTCGTACCGTTGGTGCTTTGAACTCCACGTATATACGCGAGCCAAGTTGAAATCGCATCCGGCGTCGTTGTCAGCGCGACTTTGAAGATTGCGCGTTCCGGCCACAAGGTATTCGGGTCGAACGCCACCTGAAGAAGAATCGATGGCATGATTGATCTCGAACCACGCGACGATCGTCATCGCCTCCGAGCTTTGATATCCGGGCAACGGCTCAGGCAAGTCGAGCGAAACGAGTCGGCCCAGGACCCAGCCTGAAACGCTGCCAACGTCCTTTACGTCGGCGCGAACCAGCCAGTAATCCTCGGAACGCCCGGTGGAATTGGCGTCCGCGGCCAATGATGAAGGCTGCTCTGCAACGATGGAATGCGTCAGCACAATGACAGGTGAATTTCCCGGAACCTGAAGAATCACTGGCGTCTGACGTCCGGGACGAGTGTGAATATTTGTGCGCGCATTTGTGTGTCCGATTGCCTGAACCGGCATGGACTTTGTGGTCCCGGCAAGGAGGGCCATGCGCCGCCAAATGTCAGGATCCATCAACGAAGCCGATGCCACCCAGCCTCGGACTCCTGCTTTCGTGCCCACAAGCACATAGTCCACATCACGCTGGTAGATCTGAACAGATTGGCCGTACGCAAGATTCGCGACGGGCGAACGGATCTGCGCTGTGCTATTCCAGACTGTCGCGCCCCGACTGCCGATGTACGCCTCTTCGAGCGGTAGTTTCCGATGCAGACGATACTCGCGAATGCCGAAAGCTAAAATCAGTCCAGCAACAACCGATACGATGAATACCCGTCGCACTAAACCGCGCTCCTAACAAAGCCGCAAGCGATAGAAACAGCATCACACATCGCGGGCGCGCCAGCGCCCATCACAAAACCGCCAACGATTCGGACAGAGAACAAATTCGGCGACCCTGCAATACCTGATAGATTCTACATCCGCTTCGATGCGAGAATCGCACGCTGCGTTTGAGTTTCATACCTTTCTGTTAGAATGAACGTTCCTGGATTGCAAATTGTCCGCAACGAGGAGAACTCATGCAGATTCTGGAAAAGCTTAAGCCGCTGGCGCTGTTGTTACTGAGATTGGGTCTTGGTGCGATTTTCATCTACCACGGGTTTCCTAAGCTCTTCACGCACGCACACGAGACTCTGCAGGAATTTCCAAGGATGGGCTTTCCTTCATATTTCGCTTATGTAGCCGGCGTAGTCGAATTTTTTGGAGGTTGGCTGCTGGTTTTGGGACTTTTTACGCGGATCGCGGCTCTTTTTCTCGCTGGCGAAATGGCCATCGCCATCATTCGAGTACACCTTCCGCAGGGAGGCTTGCTGACAATCAGTAATTATCAGTTCCCTCTCGCGCTGGCCGTGGGCGCGTTTGCGCTTGTAGCAGTGGGAGCTGGCGCGATCTCATTCGACCGTGCAATCTTCAAGAACAAAGCCTAAACCGTTTGCTTGCGCGCGCTTCAAGTGCGCGGGCTGGCGGCTTCCGGCGCTGGCTGCACGGGCGCGACCGGCTGCACTACAACAGGCAATTCGGGCATGATCAGCCAAGCTACCAGGTAGGCAAGACAACCGAGCACGATCATCGAGAAAAACGTGACTAACGCCCACACCACGCGTACAACTGTAGAGTCAATCTCGAGGTACTCGGCGATGCCACCGCAGACGCCGCCCAGTTTGCGGTCGCATATCGAACGGTGCAAGCGCCGTGTTGGCACACCGACAAACGTAGTAGCTTGGTGCTTGCCGCAAAAGTAGCAATATCGGGAATAATCTGTGATTTCTCGTTGACAGCTTGGGCAGATCATAGAAGCCTCCTATTCGGCCGCGTTAGAAGCTCATCTATAGATACGGCCAACCGGCCCAAATTGTTTCCCCAAAAAGCACACAATTCAAAAGGCGACGATGTCGCGGACAGCGCGCACAATGTCTGCCGTCTGCGGCAGGATTTCGTCCTCGAGCTTAGGCTGATAGGCGCAGAATGTGTCCGTGGCGGCTACGCGCCGTACCGGAGCGTCCAGGTCCTCGAACAGCTCGTCCGCAATGCGCGCCGCAATTTCAGCTCCGTAGCCCCAAGAAAGCGAATCCTCGTAAGCGACGATCACACGGCTTATCTTCCGCACAGAAGTGGCAATTGCGTCCCAGTCATACGGGCTGAGCGTCCGTAAATCGAGAATCTCTGTTTCGATCCCCTGGCGCGCGAGCTCAGCCGCGGCAACTTCCGCACGATGCACAACTGCTCCATACGTGATGATGCAAGCATCCGTGCCTTCTCGCACAAGACGAGCCTTGCCAAAAGGAACCATATAATCCGCACCGGGATACGCGCTGCGATTGTAAGGCTGGCGATAGAGATGTTTGTGTTCCAAAAACATGACCGGGTCATCACATCGAATTGATGTGCGCAAAAGGCCACAGAGGTCGAGCGCGGTGGATGGCATCACTACGCGCAAGCCCGGCTCGTGCGTAAAAATGCTTTCTCCGCACTGACTGTGATAAATCGCCCCGCCCGTCAAATACCCGCCAATCGCCACACGAATCACAGCCGGGCACTTAAACTTTCCGGCCGAGCGCCAGCGCATCGTCGCCAGCTCGTTGCGAATCTGCATCATGGCGGGCCAGATGTAATCGAAAAACTGAACCTCGGTGACCGGCTTCATGCCGCGCGTCGCCATGCCGATGGCGCGCCCAACAATGTTGGCTTCGGCCAGCGGCGAATTGAAAACCCGGTCTCCGCCATACTTGCGTTGCAAGCCGGCGGTCGCCTTGAAAACGCCGCCTTTCCCTTTCAGTTGTGAGAGATTCGCTTCGCGGCTGCAATCCGCGATGTCTTCTCCGAAAACGACGATGCGCTCGTCGCGGCTCATCTCATCCATGAGCGTCGCGGAAACCATCTCCACCATAGTCAGCGCCGCGCCTGATTCTTTCGGCTCCGACGCGAACGTCTTGGCCGTCGGATCTACGTCAGGAGAATAAACGAACTCATACACCGAATTCTCTGCCGGCAATTCCGCGCCGAGGGCTTTATCTGTCGCGTCTATAATTTCCTTCTCTACTCCTGCTTCGAGTGCTTCCAATTCCTGCTCGTCGAGAATTCCCTCGCGAACGAGAAACAAGCCGAACTTAGGAATTGGATCGCGGTGCGCTTCTTCTTCGCGTTCGGACGGCAATTTGTAGAACTTCTCGTCGTCGGAAAGAGAATGCGAATAGGGACGCGTGACGTGTGCATGCAACAAGGCCGGACCGCGGCGATTGCGGCAGTGTTCCACGGCGCGTTGTGTTGCTGCATAACTCTCCAGAGGATCCGTCCCGTTGTAGTCTTCAATGTGCAATCCAGGATGATTCGCAACCAAGCGCGATACGCTGCCGCCCGGCGTCTGGACTTCGCCTGGAACCGAGATCGCGTATCCATTGTCTTCGACAAGAAAAACCACCGGCAGTTTGCGGTTGCTCGCGGTGTTCAGCGCTTCCCAGAACTCTCCTTCGCTCGTTGACCCTTCACCGCCGGAAACGCAAACCACTTCGTCGCGCTGCTCGCGCACGGCTTGGCCAAGCGGAGCGGATCTTGCCTGGGCAAGCGCTTTCGGGAATTGTTCATAGTAGATCGAAGCTTCCGCCGCACCGACGGCTTGCAACCACTGAGTCCCTGTTGGCGAGGACTTCGAAACGATGTTGTAATCCTGGTGCCCCCAATGCGAAGGCATTTGGCGGCCACCCGAAGCCGGATCGTCTTTCGCGCCGACGCCTTCAAGCAGCATCTCGTATGGCGTAACCCCAAGCATTAGGCAAAGAGCTCGGTCGCGATAGTAGAGATAAAACCAGTCGTACCCGGACTTGAAAACCAGTCCCGCCGCCGCGGTCGCAGCTTCGTGTCCGGCGCTGCTGATTTGGAAATAAATCTTGTTCTGGCGCTTCAGTTGGATTTCGCGGTCGTCGAGCCGCCGCGAAAGAAACATCGTTCGGTACAAACGAATCAGCGTTTCGCGGCTCAACCCCTGATACCTCGTGGAGTCAAACTTTGCTGTTTTGGTGCGCGTTTGGAGGGCCATCCGATGCCTTTCGCAAATCGTCTGAGCCGGCTGTCGCTATTATAGCGGATGCGGCGCGAGCTACCAACGGGAAGGAAACGAACACACTTCTGCCTCAATCCAGAGAAGCAAAAAGCTCGGAGGTCTGGTCGAACTTCCCTGCGGCCTGGTGGACGGACTCATATTTTGCTGATTTGAACGGCTCTTCGCTCGGTATGCGGTCGAGCCATGTTTGAGACAGATGCTTCTCGTGCGCCGAGAAATCCAGGCGAACGATGAAATTGATGTGTTTAGTGGCATCTGCGTCGGTTACGTGTTCCT
>DATFQU010000126.1:0-19346 GCA_035264005.1 Candidatus Acidiferrales bacterium | reverse complement strand
AATAGATTTCCAGCAGGCCGACCGTGCAGATGGCCATTACGATGAAAAGAAGCCACCAATCGAGTTCGAAGCTGCGTTCGCGCTCTCTCATTGATTGCGCACGGCAGAAGCAGCCGCGGCCTCCTGAGTCGGATTGGCTGTCTTCGAGGGGGTAGTTTTGGCCTCGAGCTCCTGAATGGGCTGGCCGAGCTTCTTTTCGAAGTAAGCCTTCATAAACCGCGCTGCGAGAGGAGCGGCAGCGCCGCCGGCTTCGAGATGCGTGTCCTGCACCAGAACGGCGATAGCAATTTCAGGATTGCGGCGCGGCGCGAATCCGACAAACCAAGTGTTGTATCCGAAACTGTGGCGCTCGGCGGCGGCCATACGCAACAGGCCTTTGTTGCTAATTGTCTGCGCCGTGCCGGTCTTACCGCAGAACTGAATGTCCTGCAACTTAGCTTGTTTCAAAACGTCATAGGCGAAGATGCCGGTGCCGCCTTCGTTCACGACACCGTACATGCCATCCGTGACTTGATCGACGGTATTCGGAGAGATTGGAAAGCGCACAACTTTGACGGGACCGAAATCCTTAAGCAAATGCGGCTGGTAGAAGACGCCGCCCATGGCGATTCCAGCGACGGAACGGACAAGCTGGATCGGAGTTGCGTCGATGGGACCCTGTCCGATGGCGAGCGAGATCGTCGAGCCCGGATACCACTTGTGGTGGTAGACGCGCTCTTCCCATTCCTGGGAGGGGACTAAGCCCGGTTCCTCGCTGGGCAAATCAATTCCAGTGCGAGCGCCCAAGCCGAGAGCGGTGGCGTAGTACGAAATTTTGTCGATACCGAGGCGCTCGCCGACGTTATAGAAGAAAATATCGCAGGAATGCACGATGGCGTTGTGGAGAGTTACTTCGCCGTGGCCTTTTGGATCCCAGTCATGACGAATCTGGCCGTAAAACACGCCGTAACCCGGGCAGAAGACGTGGTAATCGGGCGGCGGAGTGCCGGACTCGAGCATGGCGACGGATTCAAGAATTTTGAAGACCGAGCCGGGCGCAAGCTGGGCCTGAATGGCGCGATTCAGGAGGGGTTTGTTGGGATTGTCATTCAGGTCAGTCCATTCTTTGCGAGAAATACGAATGGAGAAATCGTTGGCGTCAAATGCCGGGCGGCTGGCCATGGCGAGAACTTCGCCGTTTTGCGGATTGATGGCTACCATCGCACCGATGGTGCCAGCGAGCTCGTGCTCGGCCACCTCTTGCATGTCGGCGTCGATGGTCAGCTGAATGGGTTTGCCGGGTATGGGCTCCGTGTCGTCCAAAGTGCGCACCGGCTTGCCGATGCTGTTGACGATAACGCGGCGCATACCGTCGATTCCGGTCAAAACGTCGTTGTACTCGCGCTCGAGACCGGCCTTGCCGACGATGTCCCCGGGTTTGTAGCGGTCGCCTCCTGATTGTTCCAATTGCTCAGGAGATACTTCACCGACGTAACCGATCACGTGCGCGAGAAAATCGTTGGGCGGATATTTCCGGCGCTGCACCATCATTAATTCCAATTCCGGCAAATCGGCGCGATGGGATTCGACGAACGCCAAGTCGGCGTCCGTGGCTTCAGGTTTGACGATAATGGGCTGGAATTTGGGCTCATCGCGAGCTTCGATAAGCTGCTGGTTCAAGTCTTCCGCAGTGATATTCAGCCCGTTCGTGATCTGGGGCAGGTCTTTTTTGATCTGCGCGGGATCATCGCGCAACAGAAGAATGCTGAACGAAGGGTAGTTGTCGACGATGACGCGGCCGTAGCGGTCGAGAATTTTGCCGCGAGGGGCAATGATGGGGATCGAACGGATGCGATTCTTCTCAGCCAGATCGGCGAAATGGCCGGATTGAACGATCTGCAGCTTCCAGAAACCAATCAATAACAGAATGACTTCAAGGACGACGACATAAGAAACGAGGATGAGGCGCCCCTGAGGGAGCTTCTGATCGCCACCAATCCAATTCGCCACGCAAACTCCTACCGCGCGGCGGGTCATGAAAACCCGCTCGTACCTCTTTAGTTTCCGCCCAAGAAGAGCTGCGCGCCTTCTCATCGGCGGATCGAAAGGTAAAGCTCACCGTAGCACTTGCATGTTTGCTGTGCAAGCCGACTTGCCGTGAAGGTTAGCGTCGTGAGCGCAAATTAATACTGTCCGATGGGACAGCACTGCGCTGAATGCGAACCGAAGGTACTTTGAGCTCGTCAAACTCGCGAACGATCTGGCCCAAATCTGTCCAAAGCACAATTAGCAAGAGAAAAAGCGCAGGCCTGTACGTTGGTACAAGTGTTTGCGATTTCGCAACTTGTTCCACGCTTTGTTGAAAGGCCCCAACCCGTATGCTAGATTCGCAAATCGGCTGAAATTTTGCATGACAACGGAAAAATCCACTGTCGGGACTCGTCCGAAGATCAATAAGGTCGAGGTCTACTGGCATCAAGTCACGTACCGCAGCGTGCTGCTTTATATTTCGGTGCTTCTCGTATTGATCTTTGCAGCAGGCTATCTGGTGTTCCCGGATTCCTTCGCTGGATTTATCCGGCATGTTTCGACGGCGCTGCAGAGCAAAGACACGGCGACAGCTGCCGGCGGCATGCGCGGAGCGCGGTTTGTGAACATCGAAGGAAAGGTGCAGATTAAGAAGGCAAATTCCGTGCAATGGATCACTGCCGATTATCAGATGACCCTCGATAAAGGCGATTTGATCCAAACAGGTCCGGATGGGCTGGCGCGTCTGACATTCGCTGATGGAACCAATTATACGGTGCAGCCGCAGACGCTTGTTACCGTCGAAGAGATTTTTGTACCGAAAGACAGCGCCTCAAGCGTTGGCGTACACATCAGCGCGGGAAACGTGGACTTGACGACTGGGACGTGGCAGATTCCCGGATCGAAAGCGGAAGTTTCGTTTCAAGATGCTGTAGCGTCTCTGCATGAGAACAGCCATGCGGACGTGAAGACCGATCCAAATACAAAGCAGAACGAGATTACGGTCGCGTCCGGCGCGGCGGACGTGCAACGCGGCGGCGAGCAGGTGCAGTTGCAGCAATATCAGCGAGCCACATTCGCTCAGGGCGGCCCGATCACCAAGACAAACATCCTGGCGCCTCCGGGATTGGTACAGCCAGTGAATCTGCAACCCATCATTGTTCCGGATCCGAAGCACACGTCAATTCGCTTTGAATGGCAGCCGATCGCCACGGCCAACGAATACGAATTGGAGATTAGTGACACAGCGATGTTCAATCGCCTACTGGCAGACCGGAGGACTAGCGATACGGCTGTGGACGTGACCGGGCTCAGTTCAGGCGAGTATTTTTGGACAGTGAAGGCGATTGATGCGAAAGGCACGTCAAGCGAAGCGGCAGATCCGTTCAAGTTCTCTATGGTGGCGCAGGACAAAGCGCAGAATATGAAGCTCGTCGTGGATCCTCCAGAGTTCCACGGCAAGGTGGTGGAGATCAGCGGTTATACTGAGCCGGGAGCGGCGTTGCTGGTCGATGGCGACGCTGTGGCAGATATTGGTGCGGACGGACGGTTTCGTTATTTTACGGAGCAGATGACATCAGGTCCGCACGTGATTGTCATCACGGGACAAGACCGGCGGGGCTTGACCGGAACACAGCGTATCCCAGTGGTTGTCCCATAATTTTCAGTTTTCTTACGCAATTTTTGAGCAGTTGCACTTTGTGGGCGGGGGAATAGCAGGCCGCGAGGGGTTCATGAAAAACGGATATTCGATGAGGTCGGTGTTTAGTCTTTTTTCGTCCGATCTCGCCATCGATTTGGGGACCGCAAACACGCTTGTATTTGCGAAAACGAAGGGCATCGTGGTGAATGAGCCTTCGATCGTAGCGATTAACAAGAACAACGCCGAGGTGGTTGCGGTTGGCAAAGAAGCGAAGGAAATGCTGGGGCGCACGCCGGGCAACGTGGTGGCCATCAAGCCTATGAAGGACGGCGTCATTGCCGACTTCAAGGTGACGGAGAAGATGCTCACCTACTTCATCCAGAAGGCCCACAACCGCCGGGTGCTGGTGCATCCGCGAATTGTGATCGGAGTGCCCAGCGAAATTACACCGGTGGAAAAACGCGCAGTGCAGGACTCAGCTTATCGAGCGCGCGCCAGCGAAGTTTATCTGGTGGAACAAGCCATGGCAGCGGCGATTGGCGCGGGACTGCCGATCGAAGAGCCTTCGGGAAACATGGTAGTGGACATCGGCGGAGGCACGACCGATATCGCCGTGATTTCGATGAGCGGCATCGTCTACTCCCGGTCCGTGCGCGTCGCGGGAAACGAGATGGACGAATCGGTGATGCACTATCTGAAGCGCAAGTACAACCTGCTCGTCGGAGAACGCACCGCAGAACAGATCAAGATCGAGATTGGGTCCGCGTATCCACTGGAAAAACCTTTGACGCTGGAAGTGAAGGGCAGAAACCTAATCGAAGGCGTGCCGCGGACGGTGACCATTGACGACAGCGAAATCCGGGAAGCCCTTTCCGAATGCATCGCGACGATTTTGAATGCGATTCGCGTGGCCCTTGAACGTACGCCGCCCGAGCTTTCCGCTGATATCAGCGACCGGGGCATCGTTCTGACCGGGGGAGGAGCGCTGATCAAGAATCTGGATAAGCGGATTCGGGAAGAGACCGGATTGCCGGTTTCCATTGCCGACGATCCGCTGGCGTCTGTGGTGCTGGGCACAGGGAAAATGCTCAGCGATTTCAGGCTTCTTCGCCTGGTTTCGATTGATTAAGGCACGGACTCTCGAAAACTATGGAAGTCCCTTCCCGCCATCGACCGCTGGTTCTGCTGGTCGCTGTAATCCTGGCGCAGGTCTTGCTGCTCGCGTTTCAAATCCGACGCGACCGCGACGTGCGCCTGATTCGCGTCTGGTCGGCGGAACTACTCACGCCCTTGCAGCGTGGAGGAACGTTCATCGTTTCGAAAGCTGATGCGGTGTGGTTCGGCTACATCGATTTGCGGAATGTCCGGGCGGAAAACCGCAGTCTTGCTGAACAGCTTGGCGACCTGCGGTTAAAAAATCAGCAACTGCAGGGGCAGGCGGCTCAGGCGGTGCGGCTTGCGCGGCTGCTCGGCTTTCGTCAAGCGAACGCCGATATTCCGATGATGGCAGCGGAGGTCATTGGCGCTAACGCCGACGCGACAAGCCGGACGGTCTTCATCAATCGTGGAGAAGAGGACGGCATCCGGCGCAATATGGCGGTTATAACGCCGGATGGAGTCGTGGGAAAAATCTCCGAGGCGCTGCCACATACGTCCCAAGTTCTGTTGGTCACCGACCGTGAAAGCGGCGTTGGCACGCTGCTGGCAGGAACGCGAACACATGGAGTTGTGAAAGGCACGGGAGATCCATTGCTGTGGATGGATTACGTGAGCGCGGACGAAAAAGTCCCCGGCGGCGAGGAAGTGCTGACGTCGGGGGAAGACCGCATTTTCCCAAAGAATCTGCCGGTGGGATGGGTGGCCTCGACGAAGGCGGGGTTCCCGTTTCAAACGATTGAAGTCACTCCGTCTGCTCATCTGGATCGGCTTGAAGAAGTGCTTGTGCTGACCACAGAGAAATCTCTGGATATTCACCCGGCCCCTGAAGCGAACTCCTCGTCGCAACAGACTTCTCCAGACGCGAAGCCAAGACAGAATGTAAACACGGTCACTAAGGCTGAAGTTCCCGCGAGCGGCACGCCACAGCAACAAGCTGCAAAGCCAGCGGCAACCAAGGCTGTTCCAGCAAAAAAGGTTACGGCGCCGGCGGGCACTGGTAACCCACAATGAGACGATCCCTGCCATGAGCGTGCGCATGGATTCCCAATCGCAGCATATCGAGGTGCATAAGTTCTACGCCGGAGCTGTGCTCGGCATCTGTTTTCTGGCGCTTGTTTTACAAGCCTTCCTGAACCGGTTCAGTCCGCGATTCGGAATACTCGAACTGCCGCTGCTGGTCGTGGTTTATTTCGGGCTCAGCCGGCGCAATTCGGTCATTGGTCTGGTGCTCGGAACAGCGGTGGGCTTGCTGCAGGATGGCATAAGCCATACGCCGATTGGGCTTTATGGCATCGCAAAAGGATTTATCGGCTATATCGCGTCCTCGATTGGCGCGCGGTTGGACACAGAACACCCGATCAGCCGTTTTATTTTGATGTTCTTGTTCTTTCATATTCACCAGGTGCTGCTGGCGCTGATGATGCGGTTGCTTTTGGCCCAACACGCGCCGTTCTTTACGGTGCATTTGCTGATTTCATCTCTGCTCAATTCGGTGATCGGAGTCTTTCTTTTCGCGGGACTCGACCGCCTGAGAAAACAATAGCCGCATTGCCTTCCATAGCTTCATTGACCTAACATTCGCGCTCCGATTATGCCGCTGTCCTCGAATCTCGCTGCAGAACGATCCAATCAACGCAACGCGGTGGCCGCATGTTTTCTGGGTTGGACGCTGGATGCGTTTGACTTTTTTGTTCTGACTTTCGTCTTGGCGCCGATTGCCAAGGATTTTCACAAAAGCATTCCGGAAATCACACTTGCGATTACTGCAAGTCTGGCCACCCGGCCGCTCGGTGCATTCATTTTTGGCCTGCTCGCCGACCGATACGGGCGCCGCCTGCCGCTCATGCTCGACGTGCTTTTTTACTCTGTGATCGAAGTCCTTTCCGGCTTCGCCCCAAACTATTCAGTGTTCATCGTTCTCCGACTGCTCTATGGAATTGGAATGGGCGGCGAATGGGGCGTGGGAGCTTCGCTGGCGTTGGAATCTGTACCGGCAAAATGGCGCGGAATTTTCTCCGGCCTGCTGCAGGAGGGCTACGCCTTCGGATATTTGCTCGCGGCCGTGGCCTATTGGCTCGCGTTTCCACATTTCGGCTGGCGCGCGCTGTTTTTTATCGGCGGATTGCCTGCGCTGCTGACATTGTTCATTCGATTCAAAGTGAAGGAGAGCGAAGCATGGGCGGCGACTGCATCGAAAAACGATTGGGGCACGTATTGGCGAGCGATTCTTGGAAACTGGAAGCGGTTTGCGTATCTTGTCCTGCTGATGGCACTGATGAACTTCATCTCGCATGGCACACAGGATCTTTATCCAGCGTTTCTCCAGTTGCAGCGTGGATACCGGCCTAGCACGACTGCGCTCGTCACGGTTATATCGATGATTGGCGCGATAGCGGGAGGTCTGGTCGTCGGGCTTTACTCCGACCGACGCGGACGGCGGCGCGCAATGATCGGATCAATTGTTCTTGCGCTCATTTTGATTCCAGCGTGGATCGCGGCGCCGAATTTCGCGGTGATTTTGATCGGCGCATTCCTGATGCAATTCATGGTGCAGGGGGCATGGGGGGTGATCCCGGCGCACATCAATGAGCTGTCGCCAGACAGGCTGCGGGGATTCTTTCCTGGGTTTGCGTATCAGATCGGCGTGCTATTTGCGGCATCAAGTGCTCACTTAGAAGCTGTAATGGGACGGCGGATGTCCTACGGGCATGCGATGGGAATCTTTGCGGCGACTGTTCTCATATTGGGCGCAGTCGTGATCGCGTTTGGTCCGGAAGCCCATAGCATCAGGTTTGGCCGCGAAAACGATTGAACGATGAAGGGAAGGAATCCCGACTTGCCCGAAGCCGTTCGCTCTTTCGCACGGATGCGAGAGATGCTTGCGCAGGTGACGGCAAGTTGCGTCTAAAGAACTTCGAGCGTCCGGCAAATTGCCCACGGGTATGCTATCGTTCGGTACCTGCGCCGGCTTGGTGCGCACAAGGATATGGCGGAAAAACTGGTTCTTGTCGGAGTCTTGCCGGAAGTCGTTCTGATTGAAGATACGGATCAGGTGGTGTGGGTGGCGGAAAGCGGAAACCTAAAGGTTGAATTCGACCCTCAACGCTGCCCTTTCTCGTCAAACGTGTTCCAGGCCCCCCCTGGAGTACGGCTGATGAGCGGGACGCCGCGGGCGGGCGTCAAGTCCGGTTCATTCAAGTATCGTTTGGCGATTAATGACCACGTGATCGCCCAAGGGGAAGTGATTCTCCGGGCGAAATGAGCGACTGGCCTGCGTTAATCGCTCGCCAAGGCCGTGCGGCCAGAGCTGACGGAATCGGCTAGAGCACGCCGCGCCTGCGCGAGCCGGAAAGCTGAGACGGCGCGCCCTGCCGGCAAGGCGAATTCCGCCATGCGACGCGGAAACTCCCGTCTCCGGTCGTAGTGCAAGCCCATTTTGCCAAGCAACTCGGCGGCGACCTTTGGATCATCGCTTCGCTCAACGCCCCAAAACCAAAGGCGCTCCTCGTCCCTTTGGAGCACCTGAATCGTCTCCTCAAGCTTCTTCATAGCTGCGTCAAATGAGGAAACCAGGAAGAAGACAGGAAGCGACCAGCTCCTCTGGCCGAAGCGTACTTGAACGCGAACCGAATACTTCCCATTCTGATTGATCTCAATACAACAGCGGTATTCATTCCGATCTGCGGCTATTCGCTGACTCATAGGTTCCTCGATTTTGGAGAAGCCAATCTCCGATCTCACTGCTATGCGGGCGATGCATTTATGGCCACGAACTGGCCTTTTAAGTCACTCCATGGGGCGATGCGCTGGGAAGATCTGACGCCCCGCTGGCAACGGGAGTCTTCAAAGCTGCGGAAGGAATATGCTAAATGAGCGCGGGACGCCGCGCAACAGGAAAAGGATAACGTCCAACGTCACGGCAACTGTTTATTTTACAATAAGTTAGCTTGATGTTTGATTCATGAGCAGCTTCAGATTTGCGGCGTTAAAGGCAAGTTTGCCTTCGTGCTCATAGCGCTTCTGGAGCGCATCATGGAAGGCCTCGAACGCAGTTTGCTGCTTTTCTGCGAGGATTTGCTTCTCCAAGCTATCCTTTGCCTTCGCGAAGTCCTCGGGACTTGCACCTTGCTTTACCTTCACCTGGTACACTACCCAGTTCCCATTAAGTAGAATCGGGGCTCCAGTCTGACCCTGGTTCATGTTAAATGCGGCTTCCAACTCGGTTGCCGAACCGACGTCTCCGACCTGACTGGTCCTAGTGATTGGATCCGTGGTCTTGGCTTCCAGGCCAAGCAATTTTGCCGCCTTCTCAAAAGTCGTACCGCTCTTCGCATCCTTCGCGAGTTCTTGCGCTTTCTGGCCGGCGAGGTCCTGCGCCTTCTGCTTACGATAGTCCGCTAGCACTCTGTCGCGGACTTCGGCCAGAGTTCCCTGGTGGCCCGCGGCGATCTTATCGACAGACAGAATCACGTAGCCGCGGTCGATGGAGATGGGCTGGCTCAATTCGCCCGGGTGCAACGAAAAAAGCGCCTCTTGCAGCGCGGAGGCCGAACCCAAATCACCCACCGCGTCGGTGACGCTAACCAATGGCGTCTCGCCTGTCCGCAGATTGAATTGTTTCGCTATCGCGTCGATGCCTTGCTGGTTCGACTGGCGTACCGCCGCGGCAAGCTTGTCTGAAATGTCGCCTTCCTCTGAGTTCAGTTTCTCCTGGGTTAAGGTATTGACGATAGAATCCTTAACTTCGCCCAAGCTCTTGGTGTGCGCATCTTCCTTGTCGATAACCTTAATAATGTCAAAGCTATACGGTGTCTGTACAAGGTCTGAAATGCCACCTTTGGGAAGGCTGAACGCGGCTTTTTCAAATGCAGGGGCTGTCTGGTCAGCCACAATCCAGCCAATGTCGCCACCCTTCGACTTTGTGTTGGCGTCTTCCGAGTACTTCTTCGCCAAGTCAGCGAAATTCGCGCCGTGCTTGGCCTGATCGTCGACCTTTTGCGCTTGGACTTTTATAAGTGCGACCTCGGCGTCGGTCTTCCCGAGCGTATTGAAGAGGATGTGCGCGACGTCAACGCGGTTTTCGACCTTGTAGTCATTCACGTGCTGCTGGTAATAGGTTTGAACATCGGCATCGCTAATCTTGATGCTCTGCTTGAGCTGGTCGAGGTCGAGGAGGGCGTATTTTGCGGACCGCTTCTCGGGTACCTGATACAGAGTTTCGTTCTTCGTGAAATAGGCCGAGAGCTCAGCTTCCGTGGGATTCACGGACGACTGGAGATCCGAGGGCTTTATTTCGACATAGTCCAACTGCACCTTTTCGTTCGTATAGCGATAGCGGGCCTCAACTTCTTGCGGTGTGACGCTGATGCCATCGGTCACCAGGAACTTGAACTTGTCCACGAGCACGGCGGTGCTCACATAGTCTTCAAATTCGGGCACCGACATACCTGTTCGCACTTCGACTTCCTGTGCGTAACGCTCCGGACCCACCCAAACGCCGCCAGGAAAGGCTGTGGGAAGCAACTGCTTGATGCGATCGGTCACCTCGTCGGGAGTAACTTGAATGCCCAAGCGATCCGCTTCCATGTCGAGCAGGCGCTTGAAAACCATTTGATCGAGCACCTGGCGCATGTACAGGCCTTGCATGGCTTGCGGAATGTTTTGACCGCGGGTCGTTTCGGTGAACTTTTGACGGACGTTCATGACGCTGATATCTTCTCCGCCGACCGTCGCGACAGCATCGGGGCGTCCGGTGCTGCTGCCGCCGATGCCTCCGACGGGAGCAAGAGTCAGCGCCATCGCAACACAAATCAGCACTAATACAGCGCCGAGGAAAATCTTTACGGCGGTTTTGCTTTGACTGAGATTCTTTAGCAAGTGTGGTCCAGTCTCATTGACAAACTACCAATTATAAAAGAGTCCCGAACACGACTCAACTTGAATCCGAACGGGCAGGTATCGCGGCAGTATTGAGGGTTTAGGGGCTTGCTACCATCCGGCGACCGTTTTCGTCCAATGATTGACAGAACAGCAGATTCACAAGTATGGTTATTTTGGGTGTGCAGTCGTTGGAGCAATCCTGATGAGCCCAGCCTTACGCTCTCTCTTTGTGGGATTTCCTAGGGTTATCGTGGCGATTGCTTTATTCCTTTGCGCCGCGGCGTCCGCCCACGCTCAGTTCCCTACTCAGGTCCGTCCAATCGGAGGAGGCCCTCAAAAGGGCACTATCACGGTGTTTATCAGGGGTCCGGAAGGCGGACCCCTTTCTGTCATACCTACGCTCTCGCTCCGCTCGACGGCCCGAGGCTCGATGCCAGGATTCGCTCAGCGAGACGGTAGCACGGGCTGGGTTTTCTCCGACGTCGAGATCGGTGACACATATGAAGTGGATGTGAAGGCTGATGGTTATCAGCCCGCGAGTCAAGAAGTCGAGATGCTTAGTGCAAATACCCAAGTCATTGTCTTCCTGACCCCCGCAGGGGAAGAAGTGAAATTCCATCCTCCTTCCGGACAGTTCGTACTGGCGCCTCGCGCGCAAAAGGAAGTAGAACAAGGGATTAAAGATCTGAATGCCAGTAAGATCCCCTCCGCGCAAAAGCATTTTCAAAAAGCACTGACTATGGCACCTGGGAACCCGTACGTGAATTACGCGATGGGGATGAGCTACTTGATTTCAAAGCAGTTGTCGCAGGCCAAACCGTATCTGGAAAAGTCGGTTTCGATTGATCCTAAGCAGCCCGTTGCCCTGCGTGCGCTGGGTACGTTGCGTTTTCAGTTGGCGGACTACCCTGGAGCTGTCGAGACGTTAAGCCAAAGCCTCAAGCTTGATTCTTCGTCCTGGAATGCGGAATGGATGCTCGCGGACTCGTATTTGCGCGAACACGATTTCGCCCAAGCACGCATTCATGCGGAGCAGGCTTTGTCGGTGGGAAAAGGGAAGGCAACGTCTGCGCAGTTGCTTCTCGGCGAAGCGTTGGCTGGGTTGGGAGACCGCCCCAAGGCAATCGACGCCTTACACACATACCTTACGGCCTTCCCACACGATCCTCACGCCGCCGGAATCCAAGGGCTCATAAAACAACTACAGGCTGCACCGGCAGTTGTCGAAACCGCTGTGGAGACGAGCGGGCCTCGGTCTTTGATGGCTCCGCCTTCCTCTGTCGCGGAGCCTTTGACGATTCCGGCAACCGCACCGCCGGTTGAGCTTCCTCCGAAGGAGAGTTGGGCGCCAGCCGATATCGACGCAGAAAAGCCTTTCGTAATCTCCGGAGCGGCTTGCCAGCTCGACAAGGTCCTAGACGAAACGGGGAAAAACGTTGTGCGGTTTGTAAGCGATCTGGAGGAGTTTACGGCAACCGAAGAGTATCAGTCGGTTGAGGTCAAGCGTGACGAGCGGCTGGAAACTCCAGATGAACGCACGTTCAGTTACATGGTCTTCCTAGAGAAACCGCGTGAGCGACTGATCGAGGTTAAGGAAATTCGCAATCATGACAGAGACTCCGACGACACGCTTGGCCGACTTGCCGACAATGGTGGGCCTGGCTTAGTGTTGGCGTTCCACCCGTTCTTCCGGGATGATTTTGCCTGGCGATGCGAAGGCCTCAGTGAATGGAAAGGGCAGCCGGCCCGGCTCGTGCACTTCGAACAGCGCAGTGACCGACCGACAAGCCTGCTCGCCAGTTTTCAGACGACCTCTGGTGAGGAATTCGCACTTCCTCTTAAAGGACTGGCATGGATCTCGGCCAAGACGGGTCAAGTCGTTCGCCTCGAAACCGACCTAGAGCGTCCTATCGAGCCGCTCGGCTTAAAGCGCGAACATTGGGTTATCGAGTACGCCCCAATCAGTTTCAGCACGCGCAAAGTGAGCCTGTGGTTGCCGGAAAGTGCGGACGTATATTACCAATTTCAAGGACACTACCTGCACCATCAGCATCGGTTCAGCAACTTTAAGCTTTTCTGGGTTGGCACATCGCAAAAGATCGAGACACCTAAAGAAGTCTCCCCGTCCAAAAAGCCTCAAGCTTAAGTTTGATTGGCGGATTTAGATAAAATCGACCGGCGACTATCGTCAATTGGAACGCTGAAGCGTACAGGGGTTGAGTTCGGCAGGCGAGGTGAATCCGCTGAGGGCCATGGACAATTCAAAATCGGCCAGGAGGTTCAGAATCGCGTCGCGAACGCCAGCCTCACCAGCCACCGCCAATCCCCAAATGTAAGGCCGCGCAACCAGAACGGCGCGCGCTCCCAAAGCCAAGGCCTTTATGATGTCTGCGCCGCGGCGTATGCCGCTGTCAAAGAGCACAGGAATTTTTCCACCCACCACCTGGACAATGCTTGGAAGCGCATCGAGCGCGGCGACCGCGCCATCAACTTGCCGGCCGCCGTGGTTTGAAACGATGATTCCATCCACGCCGCAATCAAAAGCGCGCGACGCGTCGTCACGGTGCAATATCCCTTTGAGAAGAATCGGCAGCTTGGTGTGTTGACGCAAAAAAGCCAAATCGTTCCACGTGAGCGTGGTGTTTGTGAAAATATTTGCCCAAAGCCGTATGGCTTCAGCGGGATTCTGCTCCGGAGGCTCTTTCAAGGCAGCACGGAAGACGGGGTCAGCGAAGTAATTGGATAGGCCCTCGCCAGAAAAGAAGGGCAGGTATCCGTGTTCGAGATCCCGCTCCCGCCATCCGAGCATTGAGGTGTCCAATGTAACGACCAGTGCCGTGTAGCCGGCCTTTTCGGCGCGTTGCAGCATACTCACGGTCAATTCGGGATTCTTTCCCCAATAGAGTTGAAACCAGCGCTGGCCCGTCCCCATCGCTTCCGCGACCTTCTCAATCGTCTTCGTCGACACAGTGCTCAAAACGAATGGCAGTCCCAACGCTGCGGTTGCACGGCCCGTGGCCAATTCCGCTTCGGCGTGGACGATACCCTGAACACCGACCGGGCCAAGCAGGACCGGCGCTGGCAATTTGGTTCCGAGCAATTCGACGCTCATGTCGGTCACAGACACATCGCGGAACATGCGTGGCACGATGCGCCAACGATAAAATGCCTCCAGATTGGCTCGCATGGTATTTTCGGCACCTGCGCCCCCCGCCACGTAGTCATACGCACACGGATCCAGTGCTTCACGTGCTTTCTGCTCCAGCCGTGAGAGCATTGCGGGGATCGACAACTTTTTCGCAACGACGCCAAGCTCATAAATCTCAAGCTCGCGCGCTAGGCCAGCATTCACCGTGGGATTCTTTTTTACTGAGTCCATCGCGGCGGATTATACACTGCAACGAGGTCGGCTTCTTTGAAGTACCCAAATTCACCAGAGGGACATCCAAACTACACAGGTAATGAATGTGCGAATTTTGCGGAGGAGGCGATCATGAACCGAAAAACTCTGTTCTTTGCATCCGTAGTCGTCGGCTTGGCGGTCGCCTTTACCGGTGTTTTGCTTTTCGCACAGGACGCGCAAACGCAGCAATCCGACAACGTGCAAGTGACGATTACAGCCCGGGCCAAACACGGCTCCTCACCGGCACTTACGGCTAGGGATGTAACTGTCCACGAAGACAAAAATCCTCGAGCTGTGGTGAGCCTCGAAGCGGTCAGCCACGCGGATTATTCTTTACAACTTATGATCCTGATTGATTCGGATGCCACGCCGCGTCTGGGTGCGCAGTTCCAGGACGTTTCGCGGTTTGTTCAATCATTGCCACAAAACGCTCAGGTTGGCCTCGCCTACGCCACTAGCGGCAGCGCTCAAGTCGAGCAGGCTTTCACGACCGACCGGGCTGCAATCAGCAAAGCTCTGCATGTTACTTTTGGCGCTGCGGTCGGAAATACGAGCGTCTACGGCGCGCTGTCTGACTTGATTCGAAAGTGGCCGGGAGGCGCACAGGGCCGAGAAGTGTTGCTGGTCAGTAATGGCATCGATCCAACCTACGGACTGTTCGATACGGAGCCGGATCAAAACCCCGGACTGCAAAAAGCGATCCGCGACGCTCAACAAGGCCGCGTGACCGTTTTCAGCATTTTCGCAGGATCAGGCCGCGCCACGAGGAACCAAATCCTTAACCTCAACGGCCAAGGTTCACTGGGCGAACTGACGTCCGACACCGGCGGCTATTCTTTTACTCAAGGCACGCAAACGCCGATTTCGTTTCGTCCGTTTCTGGATGACCTGCAGGCGATGCTTGGAGAGCAGTACTTGCTGACTTTCAATTCCATGCCTGCATCTAGGCCAGGGTTCCACGATGTCAAGGTGAATACAGAGGTCTCCGGCGTGAAGATATTGGCGCCAAAGCGAGTCTACGTGCCTGCATCAAAATGAAACACCCGGGCGGATGTGATTGTTCAATCACAAAAGGGGATTTAATCCTCTTGCCAAGCAAAATAAACGGAGCGTAACATTCCGTTGTTGAATTTTTGCCTGCAAAACCCCCTCCCAGGCCACTGGAGCAAACCATGCCTACAAAAGCGTCAGATCGTCGCTTCACGCCGAGGATGGACCTTCGTCTTCCGATCCAGTTCCGTCCAGTCTCGAGTTCCGCAGCTCCGGAGGAGATCGCTGAATCGGTGAACATCTCGCGCCGTGGCGTTTATTTCTCAACGTCGTTGCCGGTCACGATGGGCACGCCTGTCGAATTGCAATTCACGATGCCCGAGGAGATTACTGGCAAGCCGGAACGGGCATGGCGTTGCGTAGGGCGAGTCGTGCGAGTTGACAAGCACGGGCGGCTCTGGGGACGCCGGGGCGTCGGAATTCAGTTCGACTATTACGAACTGGTTCCACTGAACGGCGCGGGCGCCGCATAGCTTTTTCAGACAAAAACATCATACAGGGCGGCTTTGGCCGCCTTCTGACACAGGCGCTAGATCCCTGTTCGCAAAAGTGCGTTTGACCGCTCCGAGTTGTTGCATGACGCTCTTCGCATCAAGATAATTGAACCGTTTCAATGAAAGTATTCGCAGCGTTCTGCGCTCGTGCGGAGGACAGTCATGACTTGTCTCATTCCTCATCAGTTCGTGCGGTTTCGTTTTGAGCTGTGCGTGCTACTCTTCGTGAGCGTGGTGGTTTTGCCGGCGGCACGTGCACAATCCCGTCTCTCCGCTCAATGGGAAGAGCTCACAGCGGCCGACTTTGTGCAAGCGATCCATCAGGCGCAAGGAACATGCATCCTTCCGTTCGGCATTATCGAGAAGCATGGCCCGCAGCTCCCGCTTGGAACCGATCTCTTCGACATACGGTACGTTTCCCTTCACGCTGCCGAGCAGGAGTACGCGGTTATTTTCCCAGCATATTATTTCGGGCAGATTTTCGAGGCGCGCCACGAGCCCGGGACGGTTGCGTACAGCGCGCGTATGCAGCTTGACCTGCTTCAAGAAACCACCGAAGAAATGGCGCGGAATGGCTGCAAGAAAATCATCATCGCGAATGGTCACGGCGGAAATGAAAACCTGCTGCCCTACTTCGCGCAAACGCAGCTCGCTGAGCCGCACGATTATGTGGTCTACATTTTTGGCCTGCCCGATCTGGCCGGACCAGGTCGGCCGCCGCTCAAGTCATCCGTAGACATGCACGCAGGCGAAACGGAAACATCGCACTTGATGATCGCACGCCCCGATTTGCTTCATCTGGATCGCGCCAACCAGGAATCCGGCGCCGATCAAAAGCGCCTCAGCAACCTGCCTGATACGCTCTACACCGGCATCTGGTGGTACGCGCGGTTTCCGAATCACTATGCCGGGGACGCGTCTTACGCGAATAAGGCGCTCGGCGAGTACGACATGAAAAAGTGGATCGGCCAGCTTGCAGATGCAATTCGAGCAGTGAAAGCAGACTCCGTAAGTTTGAAGCTACAAGAAGAATTCTTCGAGAAGGCCAAGCACCCGCTCGATACCCCACAGTAGAAGTTCGCAGTGATCGGTCCGAGAGTTAGCTTTGGGACTCAGCGAGCCAAGAGTCGAGAATGCGCTGCTGTTCGGCGGACACGTCCTCGAAAATGACGCCCATGCCGAATTCTGCGTGGACGTGGAGAACGCGCCCTGTGCTTTCGAAGATTTCCGTCCCGTAAACCAAGCGGATGTGGATGCGCGCACCCTCGGGAAATGGGTTGGCCGCACCGAGGTAGCATCCGGTCGAGCTCAACTGGGTGGTCTGCGCCGAGACGCGCTGGTTGCTGCCCACACCGGTCAGCTCCGCCAGGGCAACGAAAGGAACACGCCGTGTAGCCCGCCGGTCGGATCCTTCTTCGCTTTGGTTTGCCACTCGGCTTCTCCCCGTGAATGCGCCGCGCGCTCGATTTCTGGCCTTACACGATAACTGCCCTCCATCGTTTGGGCAATAGGGCTGCACCAAGCGTGTGCTTTCGCGCGTTCGTTAACAAAAGCAGTCAGTCGACTGCACGCCGCACTGGGTACCCCGGCCTGGCATTTTGGATGTTGACCGTCACACCCTAAATTGGAGAGACTATTTATTTGCGACCGGGCAGCCAGTCAATTTCAAAGTGCTTGCCTCGCCATGTAGCCGTACGGCTCCCGGCCACAGATGCAATCATTCGAAGGCGGCAAGCGCAGTCAAGGACAACAATATGAGCTCGCCAATTGGTGAATTGCTTCCCCCGAATCGCTTGATGTTGACCCCGGGGCCCTCGCAGATAGATCCTCGCGTGTATCGCGCGATGTCGACGCCGATCGTGGGCCACTTGGATCCATGGTTTCTTGAAATGATGGGCGATGTGCAAGTCCTACTACGCCAGGTATTTCAGACGCAGAATCGCCTGACGTTTCCCATCTCGGCCTCGGGGTCAGGCGGTATCGAAGCGGCCGTTCTGAACCCCCTCGAGGCGGGAGACGAAGCGATCATCTGCGTCAACGGCGCGTTCAGTGAGCGCATGGCAATTATTGCCGAGCGCACGCCGGCGAAGATTATTCGCGTCGAGGCGCCGTACGGCAAGGCGTGCGATCCCGAAGATGTTCGCCGCGCGGGCAAAGGCAAGAAAATCAAAGTGCTTGGCGTTACGCACGGCGAGAGTTCGACCTCGGTTGTCACCAATCTGGACAACATGCGCAAGGTTGCTGACGAATTGGGCGCGCTCCTCGTCGTGGACACCGTCTCGACGCTCGCGGGAATGCCCGTTGACGTGGACAAAACGCAAATTGATATTTGCTTCAGCGGGTCACAAAAAGCGATCAGCGCGCCGCCGGGGATGTCGCCGATTACGGTAAATTCGCGCACCGAAGACGTCCTGCGGGCGCGAAAAACGCCGGTGCAGAGCTGGTATTTCGATTTGACGACCACGATGAATTACTGGGGCAAGGAGCGGACGTATCATCACACGGCGCCGATTTCGCTAGTGTTTGCGATGCGGGAGGCTTTGCGGCTCGTTCTCGAAGAGGGACTCGAGGCCCGCTGGGCGCGCCATCGCGAAAACCGCGATGCGCTGGTAGCCGGTTTGGAAGCGATGGGGATAGAGCTGTTCGTCGAGAATCCAAAGGACCGTCAAGTCACTGTGACTGGAATGAAGGTGCCGATGGGCGTAAATGACGCGAAGCTGCGTAATCAGCTGCTGGACGAATTTAATATCGAAATTGGCGGCGGCTTTGGGCCGCTGAAGGGCAAGCTGTGGCGTGTCGGATTGATGGGCTACGGATGCCAAAAGACGAACGTGCTGCTGTTTCTAGCAGCGTTCGAGAAGTGCTTGCTCGACCAAGGCTTCCGGCTTTCTGCTGGCGCGGGAGTGGGCGCGGCGATTCGGAGTTACTCCGATGCGCACGCTGCAGTCGCTGTGCACAAGTAACGCGCCGCGAAGTTATGACACCGGAGCGCGCTGCAGAATGGCAAAAAGGCGATTTTCGCGTCAGCACGCGCTTTGATCAGCTAGATTTGGACGTAATTCACGGTTTCCTGCACGAATCGTATTGGGCCGGCGGAATACCTCGCGCAACCGTGGAAAAATCAATCCGAAACTCGCTGTGCTTTGGATTGTTGCACCGGAAAAGGCAGATCGGATTTGCGCGAGTGGTTTCGGACTATACAACCTTCGCTTACTTGGCTGATGTGTTCGTTCTGCCTCAGTATCGGGGCCAAGGCTTGGCGAAATGGCTGATGCAATGCATTATGGAGCATTCCGAGCTGGCCGGGCTTAGACGATGGCTGCTCGTAACGCGGGATGCGCACGGCCTTTATGAGAAGTTGGGATTCAAACCGCTTGCGCATCCGGAAAAACTCATGGAGATTCACGTTCCGGATATTTACCGCCAAAATACTTAGCCTTGCAGGGCGACTTAGAACTTTTGGTCAGAGAGAAGACAACCGATGAGCACGCAGACGGTTACGCGCATTCCGAATCAAGGCGCCATGAGCGACTTCGTCAAGCCGTTCGAAGTGGCGTCGAAAATGACGGAGATGGTTTACCGCGTGCGCTTTTCGCACGTATGGAATGCCATCGCCACGCGACACGCCGATACGATTGACTGTAAGTTCTACGTGGATGGAAAAGGCGTCATCCTTGGACTGGCGCACACGGGATTCGTTGAATTCCGAGAA
>DATFQU010000125.1:0-3088 GCA_035264005.1 Candidatus Acidiferrales bacterium | reverse complement strand
GTAAAGGCACGGCTCCAGCCGTGCCGCCAACGACTCAGAATTCGGGGGTTTTAACCCCTGAGGTGTTGGTTTTCTGCAGCAGAGACATTTATGAGACCGCTTTTGGTCTGCTAGAATTCTCCTGCTTTGATTCTCTCTCTTTGGCGTCGCTCTTACTCCATAACGGCCGTCGTTGCCGCAGCATTCCTGCTCATTTTCCTTTCAAGTTGCGCTGTTCCCCTCGGCCCCGGCTACCAAATCCAAAAAGAGTCGCTCACCGTCCACTTCGTCTCCGCCAACCCGCCGCATCTCGCCATCCGCGCCGAATATCGCCTCGCAAACATCGGCAACTCTTCACTCCACTTCTTCGACGTAACGTTGCCCGGCGAAAAAGAGTTTGGCCGCGCCAACCTTCATGCCCAAATCAACGGCCAAGAAGTCCAGTTGCAGGCTGCACCATCCGAAGAAAACTCTGCCGAATCCGGCTCCGTGTGGCGCGCTTCTCTGCCATCCGCGTGGCGCCAAAAAGAAAAAATAAATCTTGCTCTTTCGTACGACCTCTCAGCGCAGCCCCCAAGCGATCCGCGTATCCTCGTCTCCGCAAACACGTTCTACCTGAACGACTCTGGCTGGTTCCCGCAGCTCCACGGCTTTCGCGGACTCTTCGCAGCCAGCCCCACGCGCCCGGACCCAACCACCCTCAGCGTCATCATTCCCGCCGATTTTCGCGTCACCGCCAGCGGCCAGCCCCGCGGCGCAAAAAAACAAGCCGCCGAAGTCGCGCATCAATTCGCAATCCGCAAAACCGACTTCGATCCCTACATTCTCGCCGGCCAATACAACGAATGGCGTGTTTCATCGGCCAATGTGATTTTTTGGTCCGCCCAGCCTTTGTCCGCGAATTTGCAACAGCCCGCCATGGCACTGGCACGCGCGGCGCAGTTTTATTCGCAATCGTTTGGCCAGCTGCCACGCGATAACAGCACAATCTATGTCGTTAATAATGACGATACAGGCGACGCAGGAGAACCGAACGTCTTCGCAAGTTTTCAAAACGATCTGCCAGCCACAATTATCAACGGCCGGCTCACCAACGCGGATTTCCTAGCAGCTTTTCCGACGTTCTCGGTCAACGAAGATCTTGCTGCCACTTGGTTCACTCACGTCGTGGAACCTCATCCAGAAGCCTGGCTTCTCGCTCACGGTCTCATCGCATACGTTGCTGCACTGGATGACCAGCAGCACAGCGACGGCGCGTCGCTTGCCAAAAAAGCTGCCCACTGGCTCGAACTTTATGATGCGCAAAGCAAATGGGCCATCGAGCAACCAAAGGACCTTATGTCAACTGACGAGTCCGAGTCCGCCGCGAATGGCCTCGCCAAGCTTAAGATTGCGCTTTTCATGGTCGCCCTCGAAGACAAATGCGGCCAGCAAAATGTCACCCACGCCATCTACGACATGGTTTATGCTTTGCGTGGCGAACAATACGGCTATTCCGATTTTCGCGCGGCTCTCGAACAGCAGTGCCATCAGAATTTGGCGGACTTTTTCCGCACGTGGCTCGCGCAACCCGGAATTCCGCCCGACTTTCGCGCCCGCTACCAGAACGCAGGCGCCGACAAGCAGTAGAAACTCGCAGCACTCATAGGAGGAATCGTGAAGGAAGTCATTTCAACCGCCCACGGCCCAAAAGCCATCGGCCCATATTCGCAAGCCATCCGCGCCAACGGCTTCATTTTCATCTCTGGCCAAGTCGCGTTTGATCCGGCTACGGGCCAGCTCGTTCAGGGCGACATCGCTGCGCAGACCGACCGCGTCATGCAGAATCTGAAAGCCATCGTCGAAGCCGCCGGCTCAATGCTCGACAAAACCGTGAAGACGACCGTCTTCCTGAAAGACATGAACGAATTCACCGCCATGAACGAAGTCTACGGCCGCTACTTCCCGGCGAATCCTCCGGCGCGCGCCACCGTCGAAGTGGCTCGCCTCCCGCGCGACGTTCGCGTGGAAATCGAACTCATCGCCCTTGCCTGACAGGAGCCCAGCTGGAGACATTTCCCGAATGCTGATTCGCCACGATTGGACGCGCGACGAAATTCGCACCATCTTCAACGCCTCTCTGCCCGATCTGATTTTTCAGGCGCAGTCAGTTCACCGCGAATTTCATCAGCCCGAAGAAGTCCAGCTTTGCCGCCTGCTTTCCATAAAAACCGGCGCATGTCCCGAGGATTGCGCCTACTGTTCGCAGAGCGCTCATTACAAAACCGGCGTCGCGCGTCAGAAATTAATGGACCCGATCGATGTCTTCGAATCCGCAAAACGCGCTAAGGCCGACGGCGCCACGCGTTTCTGCATGGGCGCGGCCTGGCGCGATGTTCCTGAAGGAAAGGAATTCGACTCCGTTCTCGAAATGGTTCGAAGCGTCGCCGCGCTCGATCTCGAAGTCTGCTGCACTCTCGGCATGCTCACCGACTCCCAGGCGCAGCGCCTCAAGCAGGCCGGACTCACCGCATACAATCACAATCTCGACACGTCGCCGGAATTTTACGGCCACATCATCACCACGCGCGTTTACGAAGACCGCCTCGAAACCATCGCGCGCGTTCGCAAAGCGGGCATCACCGTTTGCTGCGGCGGAATCCTCGGCATCGGCGAATCCGATGAGGACCGCATCGGCCTCCTTCACCAGCTCGCAAATCTCGATCCGCATCCCGAAAGCGTTCCCATCAACGTGCTCGCGCGCGTCGACGGAACTCCTCTCGCCAACGCTCCGGAGATTGATCCATTCGTAATGGTTCGTGCCATCGCCACCGCACGGATCCTCATGCCCGCTTCCCGCGTGCGCCTCTCTGGCGGACGCCACAAACTTTCGCGTGAAGCCGTCGCCCTCTGCTTCCTCGCCGGCGCGAATTCCATTTTCACCGGAGAAAAACTTCTCACCACGCCGAATCCCTCCGTCGACAACGACATGTCCCTGCTCGGCGACCTCGGCATGAAAGCGATGGCGCGTGCCTGAAGCAAATGCAAACCATTTGCGCGCTCGCATCGACGCCGAATTGCGCGAACTTCACGACCGTTCGCAGTTTCGCTCGCTCGATATTCCCCGCGG
>DATFQU010000124.1:0-2324 GCA_035264005.1 Candidatus Acidiferrales bacterium | reverse complement strand
CGGCGGAAGCGCCATGCCCATCACCGCGCTGGTCGCCGCTTCTGCCAGCCTCAAGCACGAGCATTTGGTTCCCGAGCGCAAACTCATCAACACCACGATTCGCCAGAAAACCTTCGATTGGCTCAGCAGTGAGGGGTATTCTTTCACGCCGTCACAGGCCAACTTCTTCATGCTGGACGCCAAGCGACCTGCAAAGCAGGTGATCGACGCGCTGGCGGCTCAAAAGGTGTTTATCGGCCGCATCTGGCCGGCTTGGCCCACCCATCTGCGCATCACGGTGGGCACGCAGGCGGATATGGACGCTTTCCAGTCCGCGTTCGCCGCGGTCATGAAGAATTCCACGAGCATTAGTTACGCGCTCCCAGCGAGGTCGGCCGATTCTAATCGCGACTACTTTTACGCCGACGGCCAAATGTTCCCGCGTGCATAGATAGGGCACCACAGAACTGGCGTCTCATTCCGGAGGGCCAGATCGTCGAAAGTCGAGATGGCTCATCAGGCGGGCGTTACGCTACTCGCCATCGTGGTGAATGCGCCGCTAGGCGCCTTGTTTCGCCGTACGTAATCAAATCGCTGTCAAGAGCACCAAAACTTCAAAATTCGTTATTGAGAAGCAATTGCCAAAAGCGCTTCCTCACCTCGGATCGAACTCCTCCCGACGAATCATCTCTTCACTGATGCGGCGCGCTTCGCGAAGCGTCGCCGCGATTTGCGGATCGTCGCTCTTCTTTTCTTGAAGTAGGCGAGTTGCTCGTCGAAGAGCCTGCCGATCGTGTGTTCGACAGCGGTGCCGCTATCATCAAGAATTTCGGCCTGGCGCGAATGCCGCATGCGCTGCGCGATCATCAGGCGGTAAATCCGGTCCGTCGCCACCATGTAGCCGTCGAGCAAACTAGCGCCTTTCCCGCGGAGAACGCCGTCGCGTCGCGGTACCGAATCACCCGAATGGCCCCGCGTGTTCCCGCCAGCGTCCGCTTGCCCACGCCCTCCGGCAATGGCCGCAAATCGGGATGCCTTGGTGGCGACAGGAGAGAAGAACTGTAGTAAAGTAAGCTGAAATCTTTGGACAGCGCCCAATCCCGCATAAAGAGTTACGGGAGATGAGACTTCCAGTTGCAAGTGCATCAATTTTTCTTGGATGTCTATTAACTGGCGCCCCGGCCGACGTCTCGGCACCTAATGCCCAGGAACTTCACAAACGGTACGGCGAACCAACCATGGAGCGTTTCGAGGTGCGGAGTGGCATCACTCTGACGGCGGAGTACGGCCCAGATCGCAGGGCCTGATTGTTGGTTGCCCCTGCGCAATCGCTGTTGAGGTGCAGAATCCAATTCCACCTATGTCGTCACAGAGTGTTTCTGATGTTCTGCAAGAGCTGTTGCCTGTAGCCACAAGAGGAAGACAATCGACTCAACCACCGATGATCTCGAAAGCAAGACGCTGCTGAAGACTGACTACGAGAACGTATCCATCAGACGATTTTGCTCCTCGCAATCCTGCGTTTCCTCCAAAGAAAATCAGGACTTGCGTACCTTAGTTGTCTTCAAGCGGGGCTAGGTCGGCTGCTGGCGGATCTCACACGTGGCGGTGAATTGTTCCGGGAATTGAAAACACGTCTGGCTGCTTTCACGCAGACCGGTGGGTGATCGTCCCTACCGCGACCTTCAGGCATAGATGCGAAAGTTGTTCAGGCAACCAATCCAAGTAGGAATTATGCTGCGCCAATGGTTCGGCTGCCTTGATAGGCTTGCCCAAAGGCGAATCGTTCGATGCTGGCCGCCATCAAAGGAGTCTCGCGCCGGTTGTGTTCTCCCTCAACATGCTGCCGCGCCCCAACGGCGTCCTTGAACTTAATCTTGTGTTGCGCGATAAAGTCCATGAACTCTGTAGTTGGATGGACGGTCATCCGATTCGCAAATTCGCAGGTGTTTTCATCAATCCGATTAATGCTGAGGGTGCATACAACCTGCACACGAGTGCGACCATTTGGCGTGAAAGCTTCAGAGACCGACACCATCTTGCACAGTGCAGGCGTTGCAATCTCTACTGCGTAACGTTGAACCATAAGTGCGTGACCAATCATCTCGACGTTAATTACAATGGGTTTTCCTTCGTCGTTCACAGTTGTGCCACAGGAAATGTGGTCGGGAGGGCAGCAGCGGCGATACTCGCCCTCAGATAATTTAAAGAGCCAAGCCGCGAGGTCAATCTTCTCGACGGGAGCATTGATGACGCAGCTACAGGTAACATTGGAAAGCTGCATATCGACCAAGATTGTGTCGTTCATATTTCTCCCTCCCCTTACGTCCAGAATTCACTCAATG
>DATFQU010000123.1:0-13353 GCA_035264005.1 Candidatus Acidiferrales bacterium | reverse complement strand
TACTGTTTGTCGCTGCCCGATTGCCAAACTGCGAGCGTAAAGAGACAATAATCGCCTCATGGCTGCGAATTTGATCTGCGTTGTCTTGGCTGCAGGCAAAGGGACTCGGCTGAAGTCCGAAGTCGCGAAGGTGCTGCATCGTGCGGGCGGGCGAACCTTGGTCGAGCAGGTGGTTACGGCATGCCAGTCGCTCGGCGGAGATATGTTAGTTGTAGTCGGACACCAGGCAGAAAACGTGCGCGGGGCCGTTCTACCCTTCAAAGTGAAAACGGTCTTGCAGCGGCCTCAAAATGGCACGGGCCATGCGATGCTCATTGCGCGCGGCGCGATTGGCGCGAAAGCAACATTGGCGGTGGTTCTGCCAGGAGACGCGCCGCTGATTCGCACAGAAACCCTCAGTGCGCTTGTTGAGACGCATCGCAAAGGCAATGCCGCTGCCACTATCCTCACCGCCGAGTTGAACGATCCCACGGGATATGGCCGAATCGTTCGCAACAAAAACGGGAGCGTTGGAGCCATCGTGGAAGAAAAGTCGGCTAGCGAAAACCAACGGAAGATACGCGAAATCAATTCCAGCATGTATTGCTTCACTTTGGAAAAGCTGTGGCCGTGTCTCGCCGATGTGCGGCCGGATAACGCTCATCACGAAATTTATTTAACCGATGCAATCGCTCAATTGAACAAGCGAAGAGAGCGCGTGTTGGCGGTTAGAGCCAAGAGCGCGCAGGAAATCCTTGGATGCAACACGCGTGCTGAGCTAGCCGAGGCAGACCGAGCACTCCGCGCGCGCAAGGCGCAAGCCCTGATGGATGCGGGCGTTACGATTTATCTGCCTGAAACGGTACTGATTGATCTAGAAGTCGAGGTAGGGAGCGACACGGTGATTGAGCCCAACGTACAACTGCTCGGGAATACTCGCATCGGATCGCATTGCCGCATTCAGTCCGGCAGCGTCCTCACCGACGCGGCGATAGAGCACCATGTCCTTGTGCGCCAATATTCGGTGATTACCGCCAGCCTCCTCAGTACCGGGGCAATCGTTGGCCCGTTTGCACACCTTCGTGAAGGCGCTGAACTGCGGGCCGGCGCTCGCGTGGGCAACTTCGTCGAAGTGAAGAAGAGTGTTCTTGGAGAAGGCGTGAAGGCGATGCATCTGACTTACCTCGGGGACGCAACAATTGGCCGCGAGACAAATGTCGGCGCGGGTACAATCACCTGCAACTACGACGGAGTGAACAAAAATCCGACGACCATCGGAGAACGCGTGTTCGTCGGCAGCGACTCAGCGCTCGTTGCGCCGGTTCGCGTCGGCGACGGGGCCTACATCGCGGCGGGTTCAACAGTCACTGAAGACGTACCTGCCGATGCTCTTGCTATTGCGCGCGGCCGTCAGGTCAACAAAGAGGGATGGGCGGCCGAACGGCGCCGGCGAATGAGCGAAGCGGCGGAAAGCGCCAAATCCGGCCACAAACCTACTAGTCACTCCTGTCGTTCAAAATCTGCCGCGAAGCAAGATGTTACACCGCGCCGAAAAAAATCCTCGCCACGACGATAGAGCTTTGGCCTGCTGAGTTGTTACGCCTTGCGCGCTGCAGGGATTTCTGCGGAAGCGTGGCTGCTAAGGAATTGCGTGATCGGATCGATCAAATTGGGGCCGCAAGCGATTAAGCCAGGAAGCAGCGCATGTTTATTGTTGAAGGTAAGCGGCGAATTGTCGGTCGTCCAAACCGCTCCGCCACCAGCAAGCAAAAGTGCGACGCCCGCCGCGACATCCCATTCATGTTTTGGGCAAAGAGTCCACGTGGCATCAGCCAGTCCGGCAGCGACGAGAGCAAGCTTGTAGGCGACGGAACCGCTCGGTCGAATTTCAAATGATTGGCCTCGAAATTTTTCCCACTCCCCTCGCTTGATCTCGCTACGGCTGGCAAGGACTGTGGCTTCCTGCAGTCTCTCTCGTTGACTCGCGCGGCAGCGTCGGCCATTGTAAGTAAGCCCCGAGCGAACTGACCCTAGGAAAATCTCGTGCGTCGCTGGATTGCAGATTCCTCCGGCGATAACTTTGCCATTTTCCGCCAGCCCTACGGACACGCACCACTCGGGGATGCCCGCTACGAATTCGCGGGTGCCATCCAGCGGATCTACAATCCAGACTCTTTCTTTCTCCAAACGGCTGAAATCATCGACCGTTTCTTCCGAGAACCAACCTTCGCCATCCCGCAAAAGCGATTTCTGCAGGGCAAGATTGATGGCGCGGTCGGCTTCCGTCACCGGGTCGTCGCCTTGCTTGTACTCTACTCTGACCGTTCCTGAAAGGTGAGGCGCAACTGCTGCAAGTGCAGCCTTCAGCGCCCCATCTATGCGAGCTTCCAATTCAAGATTTCCGCTCATGCTTTTCCCAAGCTCTATGGTCAGCAGCTTCGATCAGTCTGCCGTAGCGCCGTCACTTCCTCCGATGAATCCTTGCCGTTCGAGATACAAGAAGATTTCCTGTGCTGACTCTTCAGGACTCATCTCATTCGTGTCGATGACGACTTCCGCATCCGTCGGCGATTCGTAGGGATCAGAAATGCCGGTGAACTGCTTCACGATGCCCGCGCGCGCTTTGGCGTAGAGGCCCTTGCGGTCTCGCCCTTCGCAGGTGCCCAAAGCCGTCGAGAGATGCACCAAGATAAATCCGCCGAGCGGCTCGATCATGGATCGCACATTCTTCCGGACAGAGTCGTAGGGAGCGATCGGAGCGCATATCGCGATGCCTCCATTCTTCGTAATTTCCGAAGCGACATATCCGATGCGCTGAATATTCAAATCGCGATGTTCTTTCGAAAAGCCGAGTTCCGAGGACAGATTCTTGCGGACGATGTCTCCGTCCAGGAGAGTGACTGGCCGGTCACCAGACTCCAGAAACTTCACCAGCAGCGCATTGGCAATGGTTGATTTCCCCGAGCCGGATAAACCCGTAAAGAAGACCGTGAATCCCTGTTTCTGACGCGGCGGATACGTGCGGTGCAATTCTGTGACGACTTGAGGATATGTAAACCAACTCGGAATTTCTCGTCCTCCCGCGAGGCGATCGCGAAGCTCGGTTCCTGAAATATTCAGAACGCGGCTTCCCTGCGGCACTTCGTCCTCAGGGACATAGACGTCCTTGTCTTCCAGATAGACCATCATCTTGAAAGGCACCATGCTCGCGCCGATTTCCTTCTCATATTCCTGAAGAAGGTTTTGTGCCCCGTACGGATCGTAGAACGGCTTGCCTGCCGAGTCTTTTCCGGGGCCGGCGTGATCTCGACCGACGATAAAGTGAGTGCAGCCAAAGTTCTTTCGAATAATCGCATGCCACACCGCTTCGCGGGGCCCACCCATACGCATCGCGAGCGGAAGCAAAGAAAGCTTCACCGTATTCGCAGGATAATGCGGAAGAATCGCCTGGTAACAGCGTACCCGCGTGTAATGATCCACGTCGCCCGGCTTCGTCATTCCGACCGAAGGCTGAATCAGAAGATTTGCCGACGCTTCTTTGGCCGCTCGAAATGTCAGCTCGACGTGAGCGCGGTGCATGGGGTTCCGCGTTTGAAACGCGACCACACGGCGCCAGCCAAGCCGCGCAAACTCAGCGCGCGTTTCCGCTGGAGTCAGCCGCAAATTGCGGTAGTCATAGTGAACGGGAAGCTGCAATCCTTCGATTTTCCCCGAAACGTAGAATGGATGCGCTCTTTCGATCGCGAACGTAGCTCCCGGATGTTTCTTGTCCGTGGTTCCAAAAACCTGTTGCGCTTCTTGGGATCGGTCTGGCTGCCAAACTTCTTCCACGTGGAGAGCGGCGAGCATCACGCCTTCCGCGTCGCGTAGCGCGAGAGAAGCTCCAGGCTTCAGCTGCTTCGCGAGATCTTCGGGCACATCGAGCACAATGGGCATCGGCCAAACCAAGCCGTTTTTCAGCCGCATCGACTGGCAAACAGATTCGTAATCAGCGCGGTTCATGAACCCTTGCAGAGGCGAGAACCCGCCATTCATCAGCAGTTCCAGATCGCATGTTTGCCGAGGGGTCAAATCCCAAGAGGGCCAGCTCTTTGAAGCGGCTCGCAGCTCGTCTCGCCGCTTGGAATCGACAATGAGATTGATGAGCGTTCCGCCGTGTGCAGGATTAAGGTGTTCTGTGCTTTTGTTCATTATGAGAAAAAGCTGCCTCCTTCAAGTTTTGGAAATCAAACTCAGATTAACACACACTGTTGCTGTGACTACGAATCAGACGGTTTGCGCTCCGCGGGTTTGTAAACAACGATGACTGGGCTATTCGAAGAAGCCGCAAAATCCTTGCTAACCGTGCCCGGAATAAATAGCAATTGTCGCTCCGAATGCGAAGAGAAATGGCCCTCCTAAGTCGCTCTAGCAATAGAGCTTAGAAACCACAGTGCCGCGCCGAGCCGTCGCCGTCGGGAAGTTGCAGTTTTTTGCATGTTTCCGGCCACGCTCTGCCATGCCCCGCGATGGCCCGCGGCCGCTAAGATCGGTCCGATTGATATGCTAGAATCCCTCAGGGAGATTCCACACGATGAAATTCGGCGTAGTCGTGTTCCCGGGTTCAAATTGCGACCATGACGCATTCCACGCTATAAGCGGAGTGTTGCAGAAACCGGTGCAATTTTTGTGGCATGGCTCCGAGGATCTTGCAGGCTGCGATGCCATCATCCTTCCCGGCGGTTTTGCGTTCGGCGATTACTTGCGCACAGGTGCAATTGCGCGGTTCTCACCGATGATGCGTTCCGTCGAGCGTTTTGCGCGAAATGGCGGTTTGGTCATCGGCATCTGCAACGGATTTCAAATTCTGCTCGAGGCTGGCCTGCTGCCGGGCGCAATGCTGCGGAATCAGGGACTGCGCTTTCTCTGCCGATACGTTCACCTGCGCGTGGAAACGACAAACACTCCTTGCACGTGTGCCGCGCGAAGGGGACAGATATTGAAAATTCCCATTGCCCACATGGAAGGAAACTATTTCTGCGACGAACGAACACTCGCAGAGCTGGAGCGCAACGACCAAATTGCCCTGCGGTACACAACTCCCGAAGGCAAACTCGAAGAGTCAGGGAATCCCAATGGCTCTCTTAACGCAATCGCAGGAATCTGCAATCGCGAGCGCAACGTATTTGGGATGATGCCGCATCCGGAGCGAGCGGTCGAAGCGGCGCTCGGATCGACCGATGGTCTCGTCATTTTCCAATCCATGATCAAGAGCCTGACGCAATCCGCAGGCAGCGAAGCCGAGGTCAAGGTCTCGGCACCGGCCTAGCGCGGTGCGTTTTTTCTTCGGGAGGGTTTTCGTGCGAAGCTTCCCTCGGTGTGCGATCTTTCTCTCGATTTTCTTCCTTGGCATCGCTCTGCAAACCAAAGCACAATCGAGGACTGCATCGCCAGATTGGCGCTCGCTCGATGATGAAGCCGTTCAGAAACTGGCCGCGTATGTTCGCGTAGGTACGACAAATCCTCCGGGAAACGAGATTCGCGCAGCGCAGTGGTACGCAAAGATGTTTCAGACGGCGGGTATTCCCTATGAGATCGGGGAATCAGCGCCCGGCCGTGGAAACGTTGTCGCACGGCTGAAGGGAAATGGATCGCAGCCCGCTCTCATACTGCTCAACCACATGGACGTGGTTCCGGTAAGCCGTCCTTATTGGACGGTCGACCCATTCGCCGGGGTCATTCGGGACGGGTACCTCTGGGGGCGCGGTTCGCTCGACATGAAGTCGCTCGGAATCATTGAGTTGCTCACTTTTCTGGAATTGCATCGCCTGCATGTGCCGCTTAACCGCGACATCATCTTTGTGGGAACCGCTGATGAGGAAGCGGGCGGGAATTTCGGCGCGGGCTGGGTTGTCAAGAACAAGCCTGAATGGATTGTCGGCGCCGGTTTCATGCTGACCGAGGGGGCTGGATCGCTCTCTGACGATTCCGGCAAGCCCATCTATTTTGGCGTCGGCCCAACAGAGAAAACTCCAGCATGGTTGAGGCTGATTGCGACAGGGCGCTCAGGACATGGCTCAGTTCCAATTGTTGACTCTGCGCCGAATCATTTGGTCGCTGCGCTTGACCGTCTGCGCCAATATCGCCCACCGCTCGAATTAACCGCTCCGGTGGAAACGATGCTGCGCACTCATGCCGCATATGAAGCGGAGCCGTGGCGGACTCGGTTTGCCGATCCTAAGGCGTTTCTGGCGCAGGCCGACGCATACGATTTGCTTACGAAGCGGCCCGAGATTCTCGCTCGGCTGACAAACACAATTTCCATTACCGGCCTCAAAGGCTCAAACAAGACGAATATCATCCCCTCCGAAGCCAGCGCTGAGCTTGATTGCCGGCTTCTGCCGGGCTGGACCATTGACCGTTGGGTTGAGCGGGTTCGCGGCATTATCGACGATCCATCGATTCGGATCGAAGTGATTCTCAATTTCCCGCCAGCCACATCGTCGACAGACACGCCGCTATTCGCATCGATCCAGAAGGCTGTGCACGAACTTTATCCGGACGCGGGCGTGGTTCAGACGGTAGACGCCGGGTTCACGGACTCACATTTCTTTCGTGACAAAGGCATCGTGAGCTATGGTTTCGAACCCTTTGCTGACACTGAGCAAGACGACGAGCGCGTTCATGGCGACAACGAACGCATACCCATCAAGAATTACGAGGACGGACTGCACCTTTTTTGGGACATCGTGTACGATTTCTCGCGTGCGAACTAGACTTTCACAATGATCGACACTGAAACCAAAATCACTGCTGAACTCGCCGCTGAGCACGGGCTCACAGAGGAAGAATTCGCGCGTGTCCAGAAGATTCTGGGACGCCACCCGTCCTTCACCGAACTGGGAATTTTCAGCGTGATGTGGAGTGAGCACTGCTCATATAAATCGAGCAAGGTACATTTGAAACGATTGCCCACTTCTGGCTCGCGGGTAATTCAGGGACCGGGCGAGAATGCCGGAGTGGTCGATATCGGCGATGGCTTGTGCGCGGTCTTCAAGATCGAATCGCATAATCATCCGAGCTTTGTTGAGCCGTTCCAAGGAGCGGCGACCGGTGTAGGCGGAATCTTGCGCGACATTTTCACCATGGGGGCGCGACCCGTCGCCGTGCTCGATTCGCTGCGCTTCGGGCCACTCCTAGCTAACGGCAAAGTGTCCGAAGCAGAGGCGGCGCGCAATCGCAGGATTCTTGACGGCGTCATCAGCGGCATCGCGTTCTATGGAAACTGCTTTGGCGTGCCCACGGTTGGCGGAGAAATCCAGTTTGAGCCGTGCTATTCGCACAATCCGCTTGTCAACGTGCTGGCGCTGGGCATTGCGCGCCGGGAAGAGCTTTTCTTCGCGCGCGCCAAGGGCGCGGGCAACCCGGTAATTTATGTGGGCGCAAAAACAGGGCGCGACGGAATTCATGGCGCGTCACTACTCGCGTCGGCGGAGTTTGACGAGAAGTCGCAGCAAAAGCGTCCCAATGTTCAAGTTGGCGATCCGTTCATGGAGAAGCTGTTACTGGAAGCGTGTCTCGAAGCAATGCATACCGGAGCCGTGGTGGCGATTCAGGATATGGGCGCAGCGGGACTGACGAGCTCGTCGTCTGAAATGGCCTCGCGTGGAGGAGTGGGAATCGAAATCGAGCTTGACCTGGTTCCCCAGCGCGAAACGGGCATGACTCCTTATGAAATTATGCTGAGCGAATCGCAGGAGCGCATGCTCCTCGTGGCTGAACGAGGGCGAGAGAAGCAAGTGCTCGAAGTTTTTAGCAAGTGGAGCTTGGATGCGGTGAAGATCGGCAAAGTCACTGAAGATGGCCGGCTGCGCGCGTTACAACATGGCCGTACGGTTGCGGATATTCCCGCGCACGCCATCGCCGAGGAAGGACCTGTTTATCGACGGCCCGTCGGGACTCGCAAGGGGAAAAGTGATTCAGAGCGGGCAATGGAGTTTGCCCCGGCAACCGCGGACCTGAACGAAAATTTCCGGAAGCTGTTAGCGTCTCCTGCCGTTGCGTCCAAGCAGTGGGTGTTTGGCCAGTATGACTACATGGTGCGTACAAATACGCGCCTTGGGCCGGGCGCGGCCGATGCCGCCGTGATTCGCATCAAGGAAACAAAGCGCGCGCTCGCGCTTTCTACGGACGGGAACGGACGCTGGTGTCAGCTTTCGCCGCGCGCCGGAGCGATGCACGCCGTCGCTGAAGCCGCACGCAACGTGGCGTGCACGGGCGCGCGCCCTGTCGCGGCAACCAATTGCCTAAATTTTGGCAATCCCGAAAAGCCCGAGGTGATGCGTCAATTCAGCGACGCCGTTGACGGTATTCTCGATGCGTGCCGCGGCTTAGGAACGCCAATCACTGGAGGGAACGTCAGCTTTTACAATGAGACGCTCGGGCGTGCAATCTTTCCAACGCCGGTCCTTGGGGTTTTGGGAATCCTGGAAGACGCAGAGTGTGCAGTTGGAATGGGCTTTCGGGCCGACGGCGATGCGATCGTTCTGCTTCAGGGGTTCATTGAACCACGCTTGATGAGCGAGGAACAGCAGCGGGAATTTTTGTCGTCCGAATACGCCAGGACAGTTCACGATGTCGTCGCGGGCTTGCCACCGGCAATTGACTTGCACGCGGAAAATGCGCTGATCGATTGTTTGGTCTCTCTGGCGAACGAGCGTACGCTGCAGTCCGCGCACGATGTTAGCGACGGCGGCCTCGCTGTGACGTTGGCGGAATGCTGCTTCGTGAGCAACGGATTATCCGCCGAAGCGAAACTCCAAACGGAAGATCCCGCGGAATTCGCTCTGTTTGAAGAATCGGGCGCACGTGCAGTGATTTCCGTGCGACCGGAGTCGCTTGCCCGCGTCGAGCAGATTGCGGCACAATATAAGATTGAAGCGCAGCGGATCGGAACGGTCACCCACGGGGAGTTTCGCATCCAAGTAAACGGCAAGCCTCGGCTTCGCGCTACTGTCGATTCGCTTCGGCAAGTTTGGACAACCAGCTTGGAACATTCCTTGCACAACGGATGAACGCGACGACTCAACTCGACGATCATTTCCACGACGAATGCGGCGTGTTTGGCATTTTTGGCGCCGAAGAAGCGGCGAAACTAGCTTATTTGGGTCTGTATGCGTTGCAGCACCGCGGGCAGGAATCGGCGGGAATCGCTTCGACGGATGGTGTGCAGTTCCAACTCGAAAGAGGCATGGGGCTCGTCCAGGATGTGTTCACGCCGGACGTAATCGAACGCCTGCCGGGCGCGGCAGCTATCGGCCACACGCGCTATTCCACTGCAGGCGATACCTCGCTCAATAACGCCCAGCCTCTGGCGAGCGATTGCAACAAGGGCAAACTCGCGCTGGCGCACAATGGCAATCTGACGAATGCGCTGGAACTGCGCCGGAACCTCGAACATAAAGGCTCGATTTTCCAAACGACAAGCGACACAGAAGTCATCGTTCACCTTGTAGCGCGCAGCAAAGTGGCGAGTTTGGGAGGGGCGATCGCCGACGCGTTGGGTCAAGTGGAAGGCGCTTATTCGCTGATCATTTTGACGCGCGACGAGATTTTCGCGATCCGTGATCCGCGTGGATTTCGGCCGCTGGCTCTTGGCCGTATGCGTGATGCTTGGGTGGTGGCTTCCGAAACGTGCGCCTTTGACCTAATCGGCGCCGAATATGTGCGCGACGTCGAACCGGGCGAAATGCTCCGGATTTCAAAAAGCGGCCTTGAATCCATTCGTTTCGCGCCGGAAAAGATTCACCAGCACTGCATCTTTGAGCATGTGTACTTCGCACGGCCGGACAGCCTCGTTTTTGGCCGGCCGGTGAACGCAACGCGGGAGAAGTTAGGGCAATTGCTCGCGCGCGAGTGCCCCGCAAGTGCTGACGTTGTCGTCCCGGTCCCCGATTCTGGAGTGCCGGCGGCGATCGGTTACGCGGCCGAGTCGGGCATTCCTTTCCGGATGGGGCTGATACGCAACCATTACATCGGACGGACGTTCATTGAGCCTGAGCAAGCCATTCGCGATTTCGGCGTACGCTTGAAGTTAAACCCAGTGCGCCGCTTGCTCGAAGGCAAGCGCGTGGTGCTGGTGGACGATTCGATCGTCCGGGGGACGACCAGCCGGAAAATCGTGCGCATGGTGCGCGACGCTGGCGCGGCGCAGGTGCATGTGCGCATCAGCTGCCCGCCGACGGTGTCGCCATGTCATTACGGCGTCGACACGCCCACCAAGATTGAATTGATTGCTTCACGGAACACTGTCGAACAAATATGCGAATTCATTGGTGCGGATTCGCTCGGCTATCTCTCACTGGAAAGTTTACGCGCCGCGGTCGAGGACACCGAAGGCAAATTCTGTACTTCTTGTTACACTGGAATTTATCCGACGGAGAATATTCAACTGGAAGTGGAGGCGCACCGTGGTTGAGCCGCAGAAATCAAGCCCCGAAAAGGAACTGCGCAAAAAGGCTGCGCGACAGAAAGTATTACGGGAAGTTTTTTCGTGGGTGTGGTTGCTCCTGGCTCTGTTCTTTGTGGAAGGAGCCATGGCGCAAAGCCGCCTGATTCCGAGCGGCTCTATGGAAAACACGATCCTTGTCGGGGACCACATGGTGGTCAGCCCGTTCGGCTACGCGCTTTGCGTTCCGTACACGGAGCTACACGTCCCCTTGTGGCGAAACCCGAAGCGGCAACAGATCATTATTTTAGTTTCTCCGATAAATGGCTCAGAGGATTTGATCAAGCGCGTCATCGGCATACCTGGTGACAAGATTCGCATCGAGCACGGAACCGTCTACGTCAACGGCCAGCGTTTGAACGAACCATACGTGCTCCGCGATCCTGCAGAGATGGCGAGCTCTCTCGAGAATTTCCCGCCGGCAGACAGTGGGATCTACGAAGGACTCACACAGGAGTGGGCCCAAGTTCTGCCGAGCTACGTTCACGACAGCAGCCTGGTGGTTCCGCCGAACGAGTATTTCGTAATGGGCGACAATCGTGGTGATTCTTATGACAGCCGCTATTGGGGATTCGTCCCGCGGAAAAACATTATCGCAACGCCGCTGTTCATCTTTATGTCGATCAAGGCACCCGACGGGGAAACTGTCTGGCAGCCGGGACACATCGGCGAGCGCTTGGAGACGTACCTGAGTGTTTTTGTGCATCCCAGCGAAGTGCGCTGGAACCGATTATTTCATAGCTTCTGAGGACAGCCTCCTACCCGTACAAGCGAATGCCATCTGCTCAAAAAACGTCAAAGAGAAAAACGAAGGGCAAAGAGCAAAAACCGGAAGTCACGGCAGGCGACAAAGTCCGGCGAGAGCTCATTTCCTGGTTTTGGGTGATCCTGGCGTTTTTTTTGATTGAAGCAATGGTCATTCAGGCGCGCGTAATACCTAGCGCTTCGATGGAAGGCACGATTCTGATTGGCGATCACCTGATTATCTCTCTGCTCGGGTACGACGTCGGAATTCCGTTTACTGAACATCACATCGCGCTGTGGCGAAATCCGAAGCGGCAGCAAATCATCGTGTTTGAAGCGCCGCCGCAGGCCGCCCCGAATGAGGACTTCATCAAGCGCGTCATCGGACTGCCGGGCGATACCGTGGTCGTCAAGCGCGGCGTCGTCTTCGTCAATGGAGAGCAGTTGAATGAACCCTATTTGAACCCGCTGCCTGACCCTTCGGCGCAGCAGGAGAACACGGGTCCATTTCAAGTTCCGCCGGGCCAATACTTCGTGATGGGAGACAATCGCGACGATTCAAACGATAGCCGCTTCTGGGGCTGCGTCCCGCGCGCGAACATTATTGGCACGCCTTTGTTCATTTATATGTCCGTCAAGGCGCCGGACGACGTCTGGGAGCCGGGCCATTTTGGAGATCGACTGGCGACGTATTTAAGTATCCTGATTCACCCCAGCGAAATGCGGTGGCGTCGGCTGTTTCGAACGTTTTGAAGCGATCTTCAGCAGAAACTACAGTGGCGGTATAAATGCGTTACTCGGATGCAGGCGTCGATATCTCCCGCGCTGACGAAGCGAAACAGCGGATCCGTCATCTCGCTGGCCGCACGCTGAATAAATTTGTACTCGCGCCGATCGGGGGCTTTGGCGCGCTGTATCATCTCGATCGCAAGCGCTGGCGTGATCCTGTTCTCGTTTCGAGCGCCGACGGAGTCGGCACCAAGCTGAAGATTGCTTCCGTGGCGGGCGTACATTCCACCGTGGGCGCAGACATCGTCAATCATTGCGTCAACGACATCCTCACCCAGGGCGCGGAGCCGCTTTTCTTTCTCGACTACCTGGCCATGGGACGCATTGATCCGCGCATCGTTGAGCAGATTGTGGAAGGTATGAGCCGAGCGGCGCGGCAGGCTGGGTGCGCACTCATCGGCGGCGAAACCGCGGAAATGCCGGGAATGTACGCGGCCGGTGAATATGATCTCGCTGGATTCATCGTCGGGGTTGTTGAGCGCGGGCAGCAGGCAGACGCGCGTCGCGTTCACGCGGGCGACGTTTTAATCGGCTTGCCTTCGAGCGGCCTGCACACGAATGGTTATTCCCTCGCCCGCAAACTCGTCTTTGAAGTTGCCCAGCTGAAACCCGATACCTACGTCGCGGAGATCAGCAATAAGATTGCCGCGGAATTGCTCAAGCCGCATCGCTGCTATTGGCCCATGCTGAAAAATGTTGTTTCGAAAGGATGGCTTTCCGGCATGGCGCACATTACGGGCGGTGGCATTCCCGGAAATCTTCCGCGTGTACTGCCCCGAAACGTTCAGGCCGTCGTTGAGCTTGGCTCGTGGGCCGTACCACCGATCTTTCGCTATCTTGCGCGCCTTGGAAAGATCGACAGCGCCGAGCTCTTGAGGACGTTCAATCTCGGTGTGGGCATGATTCTGCTCGTTCCTTCAAAAAACGTAAAGAACGTCGAAGCGGAACTGAAGCGCCGCCGCGAACGCTTTTTCCGCATTGGCCGCATTGAATCTGCTGCCGCAGGTAAACCTGGGGTGAGCTTCTCCGGTGCGTTAGCTCTAACGTAGCTTCTCCACGGCGCGAAGGGCAACGCTTGCGCCCACCCACACGTCAAATAACCTGCCATGACAACGCCAAGATATAAGGTCGCTCTAGCAATCGTCGCAATCAGCGCAGTTGCCGCTCTGGCTCCGGTCGCGAACGCTTACATGCAAAAGCTTCACTCCGAAGAGGTGCAAGAAGCGTTTTCGCTTGGGCAGAGCACGGATCTGGATACGGTCAAGCGGTTTTTTGAAAAGTACTCACAGCAGCTCGATTGTCCGCCGGGCGGACCTTGTGTCAGTTCGATTGAATTTCGGACGCCCTTCGAACAA
>DATFQU010000122.1:0-3501 GCA_035264005.1 Candidatus Acidiferrales bacterium | reverse complement strand
GGGCCGGCCTGGGGTGTGAGCATGTGGCGCGTGTCGCCGATATTTCCGACGCGCAGCGCCAGCGGGAAAACGTCGCGAAACGGAATGAATTCGTGAAACACACGATAGTTGCGGATGAACCACGGCGACACGACCAGAATTACGGCGAGCACGGCGCCAATCGCGGGCTTCAGCCAGCGCTGATTCGTTTTATGCAATCTCCACAGCGCCCAAAGAGCCAGCACGGGCAGCGCAGAAAGCACGACGGGGTCGGTGAGCGCAGCAACGCCGTTGAGAATGCCAAAACCAATCCAGTCTCGCACACGATTCGACTCGGCGAGACGCAAAACCACGCAGAACAAAATGGCGAGCAGAAGCGTCGCCAGCCACGTATCCCAGATGTGCTGCGCAGACCAATAGATTTCGTACGGAAAAATCGCCCAGATCCAGCCCGCCCACAAACCCGCGCGCACGTTGAACGATCTTTTCGTAAAGAAGAAAATCGGCAGGCAGGTGAGCGCGGAAATCAGCGCGTTCATTGTGAAAATGATGAATCCCGAAGCGGTGCTGTAAACGCCAAATACTTTGAAGACGCCCGCGAGAATGTAAGGATAAACGGGGGTCAGCCAGGCGGTCGGGCCCGTGTCGGCAAGTAGCGGGCTGCCAAAGCCGTGGCCATTCGCGATGGAGCGGGCGATGCGTCCGGTTTCGTAGCCAAAGGCCCAGTGGTCGCGCGCTGGCTCAAGCTCCATCGGAAATACATAGGCCATCACGACCAGGCGAAGCGCCAGCGCGACAAGAACCATCCAGAAAAGTTTTCGGCGAAGCTCTCGATTTCCGTTCGGCATTGGCGAGGTCAAGACGCAGCATACGCGGCGCAGGTTTAAATGAACAGAGCCTGCCTGAGCGGCGCGTTGAGCTACGCATCTCCTTCCGCGCGTGTGCGAGCGGAACGCCTCCAGGAAACGATCGCACCTGCCGCAAGCGCCACCATCAACGGATCAATCGGGCGGCGATAGTAATCCTCGGGATGCGTTATGTAGTACACCAACGGGAAAAAGAAAAACGCGATGATGAACGGAATCGCACTCGCAGCGCCGCCTTCACGCCATGCGCGCCGTAAACCCAAAAACGCGAGAATCGTCAGCGCCGTGCAGAAGACAATATTCGGCGGATCAGCGGGTTCTTCACGGAGATAGCGGCGGCTGAAGCTCCAGAAGCCAGTCCAGATATAAACAACGCGGCGCAGCGACTGAACGACGTAGAGTTTTTTATGCGCACCGATGAATGTGGAGGCTTCGCGCTGCTTCAGGGCAAAGTAATTTACCTCACCGAGTTGCTGGTATTCACGCCAATCCGTAGCGCTGTCCGAAGGGTGATAGCCTGGAGGATCCCAGTGCCACGAATCGGCGTTATTTCCGCAATACAATTCGAAACCGAAGCCGCCGCGAATGGGAATGAATCTGTGGAATGTGCGATAGTTGCGCGCGAACCATGGACTTACAACGATCAATACGGCGAGCAGCGCAGCAAGCCCAGGCGCGAACCAGTGCTCGCGGCGTTTCCACAAACGATAGAGCAGCCACAAGGTGACGAACGGCATCGGCGCGAGAAGCACCGGATTCGTCAGCGCGGCGAACCCCGCGAGCGCTCCAAAGCCGAACCACGGCCACCAGTCATGCGTTGCTTCGAGCTTCAGCACAACAAGAAACAGCAGCGCCATCCAGAGCGTGGAGAGTGTGGTGTCCCAAATGAAGCTCGCCGCGAAGTTGATCGAGTATGGAAAAAGCGCCCAGATCCAGCCCGCCCAGAGCGCCGCGGCGCTTCCGAAAGTTCGGCGCGCGATGAAAAACACAGGAATGCATGTCAGCGCAGCGAGCAAACAGTCAAACGAAAGGATCGCGAGCGCCGCGGCTTTCGTGTACACGCCGAAGACTTTGAAGTCGTCGGCGAGCAACGCGGGGAAAACCGGTGCGAGCCATGACGTGGGACCTGTTTCGGCGAAGAATGGATTGCTGAAGCCCTGGCCTCCGGCGAGCGAGCGCGCGATGCGGCCTGCTTCTCCGGCGAATTTCCAATGGTCGCGCGCGGGACTTAGCCGCTCGGGATAAACGAACGCCATGACCGCCAAGCGCGCGCAAAGCGCGACGATGACCATCCAAAAACATGCGCGGCGCGCGTTGAGCGGGCGAGTTGAGTGCAAATGCGCGTCTCTTTCGCTTTGAGATGCGAAGCCGCCGAGTACTTTGCGGAAAAACTTCAATTTTGGCAATCGAAACCTGATGGACGCGGCTGCCCTGAGTCGTTCGGACTCACTCAGCATCGAATACGGATAGTGCGCTGACCTGGCGTTTCACGCCCTTGATGCCAGCCGGCAGATCGCTCGCCGGTGTGCGGATTTGGCGCTCAAATCGGATAGCGTTCACAAGTTTCTTCGCGTAGCCTCGCAGCTCAAAGCGGAGGAAGGCCATGGAAACGATCACCGAAGGATATCTGCAGTCCAAACTCGAAGATCGGCGTAGGCGGCTGCGTACCGCAATTGCGTCGCGCACCGCGGACGGTTCGCTGACGGCCTTGCTGAATGAAGTGGACGCTGCGCTGCAACGCATTCGCGACGGCTCATTCGGAATCTGCGAGGAATGCCACGAAACGGTCGAAGAAGAGAGGCTCATCGCGGACCCGTTGGTGCGGCTGTGCCTCGATCACCTCGATGAGGAGCAGCGACGCGCACTGGAGCAGGACCTCGAGCTTGCCGCCCGCGTGCAGCGCGCATTGCTGCCGCCGCACAATGTCAACGCGTGCGGCTGGCGTCTTCACTATTGCTATGAACCTGCGGGAATCGTGAGCGGCGACTATTGCGACGCGATTCCTGACGGATCGGCGGGCGATCTGTTTTTCGCTCTGGGAGACGTTGCTGGCAAAGGTGTAGCCGCGTCGCTGCAAATGACGCAACTTCACGGAATTTTCCGCAGCCTGGCGGGCGGCGATTTGCCGCTCGATCAGCTCGTGGCGCGCGCGAGCCGGCTATTCTGCGAAAGCACTACGGCTGGACAGTATGCAACGCTGGTCTGTGGTCGCGCGTCTGCGTCTGGCAGCGTTGAACTCTGTAACGCGGGACATCTTCCGGTCTTCTTGCTGCGCGATGGCGAAGTGCGTTCGCTGGAAGCGAAGGGAGTGCCGCTCGGCATGTTCGGATCGGCCATTTATCCGGCAGAGAGATTGCAGCTAAAGGCCGGCGAGAATCTCGTCCTTTATACTGATGGCCTCACGGAATCGCGCGACGGATCAAGCAACGAGTACGGGCTTGGACGGTTGGCGCAGTTCTTGAATGGGCGTGACGCGCTCGAACCGGAAGCGCTCACGGCCGCATGCCTCGCAGAGGTTGGGAAATTTTCGCGCGGCGTGCGTCAGCACGATGACCGCACGATTCTGGTTCTGCGTCGGAACTAGCGATTCACTTTTTGCTCTCCTCGACGAACGGCGGCTGCAAGTCGATGGGAACGTTCCAATCGTAGAAACGGA
>DATFQU010000121.1:0-17947 GCA_035264005.1 Candidatus Acidiferrales bacterium | reverse complement strand
GTGAATTCGCGGCCACGCAGAAGTGGAATGCCCATAACGCGCAGATAGTCCGGAGTGACTATGCTTTCCCCGAGCACGAATGCCGGATCTTTTGGATTTCTTGGGTGGTCTTCGGCGTCTGCGGCATATCCACCATAGCGGCCGTTGAGAGGCAGAGCGTTCACAAGCGCGGCGCTCTTTGTGCCCGGGAGTGCGCGTACGCGGGCGATCAATTCTTCGTAGAAATTCTTACAGCGCGACAGGGGCTTGCAGAGAGATTCATTGGGAGTAATGCGCGCGGTCACGATGGATTCGGGAGAGAAACCAGGATTCACATGCGAGAGTTCCCAGAGACTCTTGATCATCAGCCCCGCGCCGATGACGAGGACGACGGCAACGGCGATTTCCGCGACGGCCAAGATGGTTCGCAGGCGATTGCCTCTGGCCGCGCCGGAGTTCTGCGCGCTGCTCTTTAGCGAATCGGTCAAGTCGATGCGGGAGGCGTGAAGCGCGGGCGCGAAGCCGAAAATGAGTCCCGTGAGAAGCGCGACGGCAGCGGTGAAAGCAAGGACGCGCCAGTCGATGGAGACGGCGGCGAGACGGGGAGTGTTGGCGGGGAGAAGCAGCTTGAGCCACGAAACGCCGTTAACCGCGAGCAACAGGCCCAAAGCGGCACCGCCGATTGCAAGGATTACGCTTTCGGCGAGGAGCTGGCGGCAGATTCTCCAGCGTCCTGCGCCGAGCGCGGCACGGACGGCCATTTCGCGCTGGCGGGTCGCGGCGCGCGAGAGAAGTAAGTTCGCGACATTGGCGCAGGCGATCAAAAGGACCAAGCAGATTGCGCCGAGGAGAATGAGAAGTGTGGCGCGCGTGTCGCCGACGATGCTCTGCTGCAGCGGAACTATGCTGGAGCCCGCCCAGAGCAAATCGGGCATTTTCCACGGAAACATTCCGCGGATGCGGGGAAGGGTGGCGCGGACCTCGGCGCGGGCTTGTTCGAGAGTTGCGCCATCGCGCAGCCTTCCGATGGCGGGCATGAAGCCGGCACCCCAGTAAGCTCCGATGTCACGCGGGTCAAGGTGCAGAGGAATCCAAAGCTGCGTTTTTGAAGATGGAAAACGAAAATCGAGCGGCATGACGCCGACGATGCGGCGGTCAATGCCTTCGAGAGTGATGGAGCGGCCGATGATCGAAGGGTCGCTGCCAAAATCGCTTTGCCACAACGCGTGGCTGAGAATCACGAAGCTGTCGCGGCCGGGCTGGTCTTCGCCGGGCTGAAAAATGCGGCCGAGTTCGGGAGTTGCGCCGAGGATGGAAAATAATTCTGACGAGACGGAAGCAGCGTAAAGGCGGGTTGGATTGCCGCGGCCCGTGAGATTCAGTTCGGTGGACTCCGTATAGCCGCCGACGTCAACAGTTTTCAAGCTTGCGCGCATGGCGACGAGCGCGCCTTCGGGATAGGAGTCAGTGATGCTGACGAGGCGCTGCGGCTGCGAATAAGGGAGAGGGCGCAGAACGATGCCATTGACCAAGCTGAAGATGGCAGTGTTCGCGCCGATGCCAAGAGCGAGAGTGAGCACGGCGACGGCGGTAAATCCCGGAGATTTGCGCAGCGTGCGTATTCCGTAACGCAGATCTTGCGCGAAATCCTGGAGCCAGTTGGTTTTTCGCATGTCGCGGCACTCCTCTTTGAGCTGTTCGACGCCCCCGAATTCGCGCAGAGCCGCGCGGCGGGCTTCCGCCGGAGGCATGCCGCTGGCGATGTTGGAGGCGATTTGATGTTCCAGATGGAAATGCAGTTCTGTGGAAAGTTCTGAGTCGGCGCTCTCGCGCCGAAACAGCGAACGCAAGCGGAGCGAGATTTTTCTCAGGAAGCGCATCGTTCACTCGTAGCGGAGCGCGACCATGGGATCGACTTTCATGGCGCGTCGCGCGGGAATGTAACAGGCGGCCAGCGCGACCAGTATGAGCAGGACGGCGACGGCAGAAAAAGTCGCTGGATCTGTTGCGCTGACACTGAAAAGAAGGCTCACTATGAGGCGTGTCAACAGAAGCGCTGTGCCAATCCCGATGGCGACACCAGTCAGCGCGAGCCGTGAGCCGTGCCCGAGCACCAAACGGAGAATATCGCGACGCTGCGCTCCGAGCGCCATGCGTATGCCGATTTCGTTGGTGCGTTGCGATACGGCGTAAGACATCACACCGTAAATGCCGATCGAGGCAAGGATCAAAGCGAGCGCGGCGAACACTCCCAGCAAAAACATCATGAAGCGCGAGCGGGCTACAGAATCGGTGATGAGCTGATCCATGGTGGCGATGTTGGCGATGGGTTCCTCTCGGTCCATTCCGGCGACGATCTCGCGGATGGTTGGAACAATGGAGAGAGGCGCAGTGCCCGTGCGTATGAGGACGGTCATACTGTCATAGGCAAGTTCAGGATAGGGCCAATAGACGGTGGCCCAAGGTTTGGCGCTGAGGTCGGCGCCATGGACATCGCCGACGATGCCGATGATTTCGCTCGGGACGTTCGTATCTTTCATGTCGATGGTAATTTTTTGGCCGACGGGATTAGCGCCAGCGAAATATTTCTGCGCAAACGTGTTGTTGATGATGACGACGTGTTTTTCCGCAGCGAGTTCAGCCGGAGAAAACGTGCGGCCTGCGACGACTGGGATTTCCATGGTGCGGAAATAACCGGGGCCAATCACGCGGACGGCAGTGTCAGGCCGCTGGGATTCAGGCAACGATTCCTGGCCGGGCAAAATTACGTCCGTAGCGACTCCTTCGGCTGAGAAGAGCGAGAAGGGGGGAAGATTTTCGTCACTGACGGAGCGGACACCAGGGATTTGCTTGACCTTATCGAAGAGCGTTGTGAAAAAGGCCATTCGAGCGGCGTCGTCTTTGTACTTTTTTGTAGGCAGCGACAACTTGAAGCTCAGCAAATGATCTGCGTCGAAGCCGGGGTCGACGCGAATCAAACGGATAAAGCTCTGTATGAGCAGGCCGGAACCGGCAAGGAGTATAAGGGCGAGAGCGATTTCGCCAACGACGAAAACGTTGCGAATTGCGCGACTGTGGCGGCTGGCAGAAGCGCCACGCGTACTTTCCTGGAGCGCGGAGGCGATCTGGGAATGCGTGCTGATGTATGAGGGTAAAAAACCGAACAAGCAAGCAGCCAGCAAAGTGACAAACATAGCAAAAACAAGAATCCGTGGATCGACGGAGACACGGGACAGGTCCAGGAGATTTTGCGGGCTGGCCTGAAGCAGCACATTCACCCCCCAGAGCGCGACGAAAATCCCGAGCCCTCCGCCAACAGCGGCGAGTAAGAAGCTTTCTGTGAGCAGTTGCCGCGCGACGCGCCAGCGGCTGGCGCCGAGCGCGGTGCGAACCGCGATTTCACGCGTACGCCCAGCGGCGCGAGAAAGCTGCAAGCTGGCAACATTGGCACAGGCTATCAGGAGAACGAATCCCACCGCACCGAGAAGAATCAGCAGCGCGGGGCGAATGGAGCCAGATATTTCTTCGCGAATAGGAACGACGCTGACGCCCCAGTTCGCGTCGTAATCCGGAAACTTCTGGGACAAAGCGGAGGCGAGAACATGCATTTGCGCCTGGGCCTGAGGCAAAGTGACCCCTGATTTGAGACGAGCGATGACCGTGAGGAAGCGTCCGACATTCGTATGGCTGTAAAAAGATTGAGGAAACACGAACGGAGTCCACAGTTGCGGATGTGTGCCGGTCAGCGAGCCGCGGGGAAAGAAAGAATCAAAGTCATGCGATGCGACGCCGAGTATCGCGCACTTCGTGCCGTTCAGTTCAATGGCCTTGCCAACAACAGCAGGATCGGATGCGAATTGGTCGCGCCACAAACCGTAGCTCAGGACCACAACGTCGTCATTTCCCTTCACGCCATTTGCAGCGGTGAAGCCATGACCAAGGGCGAGTTTCGCACCGAGAATGTCAAAGAAGTTGGCAGACACGTCCTCTTCCGCGATTTGTCGGGGTTGGCCAATGCCAGTCAAATTCGAACGTGAGTCGGCGAGATATGCCATGTCTTGAAACACGTGGTTCTGCGCCTGCCAATCCAGGAAGTTGCGAGGCGCCACGACGTTAGGTTTGGAAGCTTCCTTCGAGGTGTGCTCCCACACGACGACGAGACGACTTGATTCTTCGTAGGGCAAGGGTTTCAGAAGCACAGCATCTACGACAGAAAAGATGGCGGTGTTAGCGCCGATCCCGAGCGCGAGAGTGAGAACAGCGACGGCGGTGAACCCGGGAGATTTACGCAACGTACGCAGGCCGTAGCGAACGTCTTGCGCGAGGTCTTGCAGCCAATTGATTTTACGCATGTCACGGCACTCCTCTTTCAGTTCTTCCACGCCGCCGAATTCAGTCAGCGCCGCGCGGCGAGCCTCTGCGGGTGGCATTCCTGCGGAAATGTTCGTGGCGATTTGACGTTCGAGATGGAAACGCAGTTCGCTGGAGAGTTCGGCGTCGGCGGTGTTTCGCCGAAAGAGCGAACGCAAACGGAGCGCGATTTTTGTCAGCCAGCGCATCGTTCACTCGTACCTCAGAGCGACCATGGGATCAACGCGCATAGCACGACGCGCCGGAATGTAGCTTGCCAGCAACGCAACCAGGAACAAAAACAAAGGCGTACATATGAAAGAAACCGGATCCCACGGACTTGCGCCAAACAGCGCCTGGCCGGCGGCCAATATTGGCGAAACACCCGCGGAGCACACGGCTCCGATAACGATCCCGATAATTACGGGAAACATCGCCCGCCGCACGACCAGCCACATCACGTCGCGAGTGTCCGCGCCGAGTGCCATACGAATCCCAATTTCGCGCACGCGGCAGCTCACGCCATACGACACCATTCCATAGATTCCGATTGAAGCGAGCAAGAGCGCGAGTATGCCCAGGATCACAGAAAGACCCGAAACCACACGCGCCGGTGCGCGCCAAAACTCCAGAACCACGGAAAATGGGTCGATCGTGACGTTCAAATCCGGGTCAAGAGCACCGAAAATCGAGTTCATCTGCTTGCCGATGGCTGGATTTGATACTGCGCTGTGAACCATGACGTTGAGCGTTGCTTGCTGCGCGGGCCCGGCAGCCTCATAGATGTACAGCTTGCGGGAATCGCCGAGATCGGCAACTTGCGCGTCGGCGACGACACCCACGACCTGCCATTGAACCAGTTTTTTGGCAGCTTCGTCGTAGCCACGGAGCACTTGGCTGAGCGGATTCTGCGAGGGGAAGAAGCGACGCGCCGTGGATTCGCTCAATATAATGACGTGCGTGCCCGAATGCTCTTCCGCGTCAGTGAAAGTACGTCCCTGGATGACGGGGATGCCGAGCACATGGAAGAAATTTGCAGAGACGTTGTTCCATTCGACGTTGTAGTCTCTGCCGCCATCCGGAGTGGAGAAATTCGTGACGTCGTGCATGTTCCCGAGGGGAATGCAGACGGCCTGCACAACTTCATCCACGCCGGGCAGCGCTGCCAGCCGAGTTTGCAACTGTTGCTGAAAGATAGCGGCGCGCTGCGGTGTGTAGCCGGCAGCGGAAAGATCAAATGCAGCTCCCTCGATGTTATTCATCTGAAAGCCCGGATTGACGGTTTGCGCCCGGTATAGGCCGTGCAGAAGGAGTGCTGAAGCCAGAAGAAGCAACATGCAGCCCGCCACTTGCAAGCCCACCAGGAAATTGCGCAGGCGCCCCGCGCTGAAGGTTCCGGCCTGAGAGTGCGCGCCATCTTCTTTCATGGCGAGCGTGAGGTCCAGGCGCGAAGAGCGCAGGGCTGGAGCCAGACCGAAGAAGCAAGCAGTGATCACCGAGAGCGCAAAAGCGTAAAACCACGTACGGAAGTCAGAGGTGATGTGAAAGGTAAACGCGATCTCTGGACCAATCGGCATGTGCGCCATCGCGAAATGAAACAGCTTCGCTACGGACCACATGGATGCGAATGCGCCGACGCCACCTCCGATGAATGCGAGCAGCAAGCTTTCCGTGAGCAATTGCCGAATGAGCCGGCCGCGGCTGGCTCCTACGGTCAGGCGCACGGCAATCTCCTTGCGGCGTCCGGCCGCGCGCGCGAGCAGCAGATTGGCGATGTTGACGCAGGCCAGCAACAGCACCAAACCAACCGCCACTATGATCAGCGTTCCGATCAGCAATAAGATATTTCGCATCGACGGCATGGAGAGAAGAGTGGCGCGACCGAGAGTCAGGGTAGTAATCCGGCCCTTTTGCAAGGAATTCATTCCGGAGGCAATGACGCTCAGGTTGGCGGCGGCTTGCCGGCTCGAAATCCCAGGCTTCAGACGGCCAATCATCGCAAGCCAGCTCAAGTAATCGTCACCCAGGTATTCGCTGGCTGGCCGGAACGCTTTTACCATCGTCACCGGCGCCCAAAAAGCCGAGCCGACGGGAACAGTGCCGTCAAATCCCGGCGGCGCGACGCCGATGACGCGGAAGGGCGTGCGATTGAGTGTAATCGTCTTGCCGATGATCGCCGGGTCGCTCGCGAACGTTGAACGCCATGCTGAATCGTTCAAGACGACCACGGCGCTTTCGCCGGGAGCGGCGCAGTCGGAATCCACAAAAAAGCGCCCTCGCTCTGGCTGAACCTTGAGCACGTCGAAGTAGTTGCAGGAAGTAAGAGTACCCATGATGGGCACGGGCTTATCGCGAACCAGCGTGGTTTCGGTAAACGCGGAGTAAGCAAGCAGTCCGGAGAAAACGCGGTTCTGTTTTGCGTAGGCGCGATATTCGGAATACGAGACGAAGGAATCGTCATCGTGAACATTGCGGTTGATCGGTGTGCCCTTTGCGGAACGGATGTTCTGTCCGACCGTGACGAGCTGATCCGCGTGCGGCACGGGCAGCAGCCGCAACGCGGCGGAGTCGAGAATGGTGAAGATCGCGGTGTTAGCGCCGATGCCGAGCGCGAGTGTGAGTATGGCGATAGCGGTGAATCCGGGCGACTTGCGCAACATGCGCAGGCCGTAGCGAAGGTCTTGCGCGAAGTCGTGGATGTAATTGGTTTTTCGCATGTCGCGACACTCCTCTTTGAGCTGTTCGATTCCGCCGAGTTCGCGCAGCGCGGTTTGACGCGCGTCGGCCGGGGACATTCCTTCCGAGACGTGTGCCGCAATTTGGTGTTCGAGATGGAAATGCAATTCGGAGTCGAGTTCGCCATCAGCAGCACGCCGGTGAAACAGCGAACGCAGTCGCAGCGAGAGTTTGGTCAGCCAGCGCATAAGTTCACTCATAGCGCAGCGCCACCATGGGATCGACGCGCATCGCGCGGCGCGCCGGGATGTAGCACGCAAGCAGCGCCACAAGAGCCAAAATCAGCGTAACCACCGAGTATGTTGCCGGGTCCGCGGCGCTCACGCCGACGAGCATGTTCGAGATCAGTCGTGCGGCGGCAAAGGCGCTCAGGCATCCGAGAACCAAACCGGCGGCGACAATCACAAAGCCCTGGCCCAAAATCATCTTGAGGACTTCCGCGCGCTGCGCGCCGAGGGCCATGCGAATGCCGATTTCGTGCGTCCGCTGGCTCACGGAGTAAGAAATAACTCCGTAGACGCCGACAATTGCCAACGTCAAGCCAAGCAAACCCAAAGCCGCAGCGAGTCCAGCGGCCAGGCGGAAGAGAAGAAAGCCCTGAAGCGTGTCGAGGCTCTCGGTCATGGTGTGAATGTCGAACAGCGGCAGGTCGGGCGCGAGGCTCCGCACGACGTCCTGAGTTTCGCGAATCACGATGTCCGGCGGAGCGGCGCTGCGGATCTGCAGGATTTGCAGCGAGCTTAAAGCGTAATCCTGTCCGAGCGGCAGATAGAAGTACGGGTCGATGACGCTGGTGAGGTCATTAAAGTGGCAGTTCTTCGCGACGCCAACGACTTCATACTGAGGATTGGTGAGTCCGCTGACTTTCGCGAAATGTTTACCGATGGGATCTTGATTAGGCCAGTAGCGCTCTGCGAAAGCTTGTGAAACGACGGCCACATAGGGCGCGCCTTTTTGGTCTGCTTCCGTAAAGCTGCGGCCGCGCAGCAACGGAATGCGCATGTTCTCAAAGAATCCTGGCGAAACGACGCCGTAAGCGACAAGCGGCAAGCCCTGGCCTGGAGGGTTCTGGTAATCCGAAATCTTGAGGTAATCGTTGTTCCCATAGTTGCTCATGGGAACACTCGACGTCAGAGATGCCGACTGGACACCCGGCAGAGCGCGCACGCGGTCGAAGAGCGATTTGTAAAACACGAGGCCCTGCGCTTCGTCGTACCCGATTTCCGACGGATCCATGGTGAAGTCGACGACGTTGTGCGGATCGAAGCCGAGATTCGTGTGCTGTACCGCGCCGAGGCTCCGCGTGAAAAGTCCGGCAATGACGAGCAGCATGAGCGAGCCGGCAACTTGCAAAACGACGAGGCCGGTGCGGACGCGATTTTTGCCTCCGGCGATAGCGCGGCCAGATTCGTGAAGCGCGACGCTGATCGATGTGCGCGAGGCGCGCAAAGCGGGAATCAAGCCAACGATGACTCCCGTGAGCAGCGCTGCAGCGAAGGTGTAAACGAAAATGCGCCAATCGAACCCGTAGACCAACTGAATCGGAATTGGGCCGTGCAGGTCAATTGAGCCAATGCTTCGGCTCGCCAACATACCCAGAAACAATCCAGCTACGCCGCCGAGGAGAGCGAGCAGAACGCTTTCGGTGAGCAATTGGCGCACCAAGCGACTCCGTGCTGCGCCCAGTGCTGCGCGGACGGCCATTTCGCGCGTGCGGCCGGTCGCGCGGACCAGCAGAAGATTCGCAATGTTGGCGCACGCGAGGAGCAGAACCAATCCCACGAGCGCGAGGAAAAGAGCAGCGGCGCTAATCAGCGTGCTCGAAGTTGAAGGATCCGGGCGTGCGAAACGCTCCGCGTAGACGTTCAGCGTCATACCCTTATTCGTTTCCGGATATTCCGCAGAAAGGCGCTGGGCAACGACGTTCAGCGCAGCTTGTGCGGTCGCGAGGCTGACGCCGGGGCGCAGGCGCGCAAGGATGTAAAGATTCTGGAGGATGCGATTCGACAGGAGGTCTTTCGGCCATCCAGCTTCGAATGTTTCGACCATGGCGAACGGGAAATACAACTGCGTGACGGGCGCCGGATATAGACCACGAAAATCCGGCGGAGCGATGCCGACGACCGTGCAGGGGTGCGCATTGATCAGTATTCTTTTTCCAACAATATTCGGATCACCCGCGAAGCGCGATTTCCAATATCCATAGGTAAGGACTGTGATCGGGTCCGCGCCAGGTGTCTGGCCCTCAGAGGGCAAGAAAAATCGGCCGGCGTAAGGCTTCATGCCAAGCAGCGAAAAGAAATTTCCGGTGACGTACTCTACGAGAGCGCGGTCCGCCTTGCCGTTGAGGCTCACGCCGTCGAACGCGAGCATGTGGCCCAGCATGTCTGAAAAAGCGCCCGACGCCTGAGCGCGAATGTCGCGAAGATCCGCGGCGGAGAACTGCGTCAACAAAGGGCCGTGGCCCTGACGGAATGCGAGCACGGTGAGTTCGCTCGGGTTTTGTGCGGGGAGCGGCCGAAGCAGCAGGGAATCCACGAGGCTGAAAATGGCGGTATTGGCACCGATGCCAAGCGCCAGAGTCAGGATAATGATGGCCGAGAACGCCGGAGATTTGCGCAACACGCGCAGCGCGTAGCGCACGTCCTGCCCAAAATCGTGGATATAATTGGTACGACGCGTGTCGCGGCATTCTTCCTTGAGTTCTTCCACGCCGCCGAATTCACGCAACGCGGCCTGTCGAGCTTCCGCGGGCGGCATCCCGGCAGATACCTTCGCCGCAATTTCACGCTGGAGATGAAAATCCAATTCGGAGTCGAGTTCCGCATCGGCGGAGCGCCGGTGAAACAAAGAACGAAGCCGCAGCGAGAATTTATTGAGCCAGCGCATAAGTGTTTCCTAACTTTCGGCGGCCTCCAAGACAAGGCCGATAGCCGAGGATAGCCGCTCCCAGTTCGCTTGCTCTTTCTTGAGGTATTTTCTGCCGGCTCCGGTAAGAGAATAGTATTTTGCGCGGCGGTTGTTATCGGAGTCGCCCCACTCTGCGCGAATCCAGCCCTGTTGCTCCAGGCGATGAAGGGCGGGATAGAGCGCGCCTTGCCTAACTTGCAGTGCGTTCTTCGAAACGAATTGGATGCGCTGGGCGATGCCCCATCCGTGCATGGATTCGAGCGCGATGGTTCTGAGAATCAGCAGGTCGAGCGTGCCTTGAACGAGATCAGTCGGTTTGCCCACAAAGTCCTCCCCTCAGCAATCGACAAGAGCGTACACTCTTCCTGTCAATAGTCAAGGGGAAAGCTCTTGTAGGTCTTGCGCCGCTTTGCGCTCTCAGGGAATCGGCACCGCCGCGCTTTTATCGGGGAAGTGCGCTTCATACCACGCGACGGAGCGATTCATGTCATCGATCTGATGCTTCACTTCGCGGATGCCATGACCTTCGCGCGGGTACATCACGAATTCCGTCTCGACGCCAACGTCCTTGAGCGCGATGTAAAATTGCTCGGCATCGGGAATCGGAACGTCCGGATCATTGGCGCCGTGCATGATGAGAGTCGGAGTCGCGACTTGTGCGACGTAACGCAAGGCCGAGCGCTTCCACATGATGTCCATCAAGTCGTCCTGATGCGGCAGCGCGCCGAACTCCATCTGCTCATACTGGTTGTAGTAAGTCAGATAGTTGTAGCTGATCAGGTTGGTGATTCCTGCGGTGGGAATCGCCGCTTTGAATTCGCGCGTCTGCGTGATCAGCCAGTAGGTGAGCTGCCCTCCGTAGCTGACGCCTTCGATTCCCATTCGCGTCGGATCGATCCACGGATAGCGGCGAATCGCCGCGCTCACGCCGTAGAGCACGTCGTTGCCTTCGTCGCCGTCCTGATCGCCAAAAACCGCATCCGCGAACGCCTGTCCGTATCCGGTCGAGCCGCGATAATTTACATGCAGCACAGCCCAGCCGCGCGCGGCGAAAACCTGATCGCGAAAACTGAATGCGGGGCCGTTCTGTCCGTGCGGGCCGCCGTGAATGTTGACGATCAGCGGATGCTTCGAGCCGGGCTCGATGTCAGGCGGCTCGACAAGAAATGCTTCGACATTGTATTTGTTATCGTTGCTGATGAAATCGAACGAAGTGACAGTGCCGAGCTTCTTTCCTCGCAAGATATCTGCGTTCAAGTCCGTAAGCTGGCGCGATGACTCGCCGTTTCGCAAAAACATTTCACCCATGTCGCGCGGGCTTGTGAAGCTGTATGCGATTGTGCCCGATTTGCTGATGGAGAATGAGCCCATCGAGCCGCGGCCGTTCACGATCATTTGCGGCTGGCCGCCGTCAATCGCGAGGCGCTCGAGATGCGTGCTGCCGCGGTCCTGCACCGTGAAATAAACCGCGTCGCTCGAGGGCGACCACACCGGCGCGCCTTGGCGGTCGTCAATCATCGAAGCAAGTTCGTGCCGGTCACTACCGTCGGCGTTCATTAGCCAGACGTGGGTGTCTTCCATGGTGGTTTCGCGATCGGTCAGCCCGCGCTTCGTCGAAAGAAATGCGATCTTCTTTCCGTCAGGCGACCAGACCGGCCGATACTGCGTGGTTTCGATCGTGGTGAGCTGGCGAATCGAGCCGCCGGATGGTTTTATCGCGTAAATGTTGTAATGAAAAAATTGATCCGCGTAAGGCGAGCGGTCGGAGCAAAAAAGAATTTCCGAGCCATCCGGCGACCAATCAATCGAATGCTCGTAGTAGTCGCCGCTGGTGAGCTGGCGAACTTGCTTGCTCGCGACATCGACGATGAAGATGTGCAAGCGGCGATTGTCGTTCCACGGATGGATGCCTTCGCCGGCAGTTGGCCTCCACAAATAGCGCGTGAAGACCATCGGGTCACCGGTTGCTGCAGCGGTTTCGGGGCCGGGAGTCGCGGACACAAAGGCAATCTGCTTTCCATCAGGAGACCACGAGACATCATTGCCCTGGCCGGGAATCGGCGCGTTGGTGCTTTGCGCTTCGGCGACAAACGTCGCGTCGGAGCCATCTGGACGCACGATGCACAATCCATGTTTGCCCTGCGCTTCGCCCGCGTAAGCAATCCATTTGCCGTCGGGAGACCACACAGGATTGCCATTCGCGGAATTCGCATCGCCGATGCGCGCCGACTTTCCGTTGGCAACATCCATAAGCCATAGCTGCGGATATGGCCGGCCGGGCTTGTCGTAATTGAGCACGGCGTAGGCGATTTTCGAGCCGTCCGGCGAAATCGCGACTTGCGCCACATCGCGGAAGCGCGTCAGATCGCTGCTCTGCAAGCGGTCCTGCTGCGCGTGCAATGGTGGATTGATACAAAGAAACGCAAAGGGCAGAAGAAATATTGCGATTTTCGAAGTCCGCGTCATTATCGTTCTCCTCAGACTAATTCGGCGCGATTCTATCCAACTCCGGCTTTAGTGCGGCGATTTTCTTGCGTGGAACGGTGCTGCGCGGCCTTAGTGGTTGAAATTCGCGCGGCGATGGACTATCTAAACATCCCTCTTATGGAGAGCCGGTAGGATGGTCACGATCCGCGATGTCGCCAAGGAAAGCGGTTTTTCCGCTGCGACGGTTTCCATTGTGCTGAACAACGCTCCGCTCGCGCGCTACATTCCCGCGACAACCAAGGGGCGAATTCAAAAAGCCGCAAAAAAACTCGGCTACCGGCCAAATGTCATTGCGCGATTCTTGCGTTCCAAGCGCAGCCACACCGTCGGCGTGATGGTGTCGGACGTCACCGATCCTTTCTGTGTTCCGATACTGCGCGGCATCGACAACGTGCTCTATCACGCCGCGTATTTGCCGATTCTGGTTGACATACACAATCAGCGCGAACGCTTCGAGCGGCATCTTGAAATGCTCCTCGACCGCCACGTGGAAGGTTTGATCATGGTCGCCAACTGGCTCTTTGTGGATATCAATCTCCTCGGCGATATCGAAAAGCGGAACATTCCTGCGGCGATCATTGGACGCGAGCTGAAAGGCTCGATCAGCTCGGTGATGGTGGACAACGAAGCCGGCGCACGGCTGGCGCTTGAGCACCTCTATTCGCTGGGGCATCGGCGCGTGGCGTTCATTCGCGGGCCGAAGACGCTCGCGGATACTGTGCCGCGCTGGCAGGGAATTGTGTCATTTGCGCGTTCCGCGAAACTGCGTATCGATTCGAAATTAATCATGGATTTGCCCAACTCGCTTGATCCCAATTCGAGTTTTGAAAACGGCTACCGGTTGACGGCTGCATTGTTGAAACGGCGCGCTCGATTCACGGCGCTCGTGGCCTTCGACGACCTGTCGGCGTTCGGCGCGATACGCGCTCTGGAGAAGGAGGGAGTGCGAGTGCCGGAGGAATGTTCGGTGATTGGCTTCGACGACGTGGCTCCGTCGATGCTGTCGATTCCGTCGCTCACCACAATTCGTCAGCCGCTTGAAGCGATGGGAGCGTCGGCCGCGAGTTCGGTGCTCGAGGGTGTTGATGCTGTGCTTGAGAAGCGCGGATTTGCTTCGAGCCATCGGAAAATGCCGCCGGAACTCGTCGTGCGCGAATCGACGCGGCCAGCTCCCCACGTTCTTTAAGGCGTTTTTGCGCTTGACGCGAAGCTTATTAATCCGATTTAATACTGGCGTTGAAGGGGCAATCCTGGATGGTGGGTTACGCCAGTGCGGGGTGGCACTGGCAGAGGCGGCTCGGTTGATGACCTGTCGACGGAGCAAGCTCCAATTATTCTTTCTGCCGAGTAAACGGTTGCGCGCAGTTCGCATTTCGTGTGCGTCTCTCGCCGTTTGTGCGTGTTGAACGATTTCCTTCGGAGGATTTATGAAAATCCGAATTCGGCTTGTGCACGGGGCTTTAATGCTGTTGATTCCATTCCTCCTGATTACGAGCGGCAAACTATTTGCCCAGGCGGGAAGAGGCAGTATCAGCGGGACCATCACCGATCCAGGGGGGGCGGTCATTCCCGGAGCCCAAGTGGTCCTGCTAAACAGCGCAACCGGAGTGACGCAGCATACGGTCACGAACAGCGCGGGGTTCTACACGTTCATTTCCCTGAATCCTGGTGAGTATCGCGTCACGGCCAGCGCGCCGGGCTTTGCGAGCGTTGCCAGGGACAACGTCACGGTCGAGGTCGATCAGGCCACCCAGGTCAACATCGCGCTGCAGGTCGGTACAGTGTCGGAGGTAGTGACGGTCAAAGCAGCAGTCAGCCTGGTCGAACCCAGCAACTCCACTGTCGGATCGCTGATCACAGCCGCGACCATTGACCGCGTGCCTCTGGTCTCGCGCAACATTTACGACCTCGTGCAGTTGAGCGCGGGCGTGAACGCGGTCAATGGCTCTCCCAACTCAAGCGACTCCATGGAGTCCATTCAGAATATTTCGAGCGGCCGTCCGGGAGTCGACGTTTCTGCCGACACCATCAACGGCTCGCTTGTTGGATCCGTTTATTACATGCTTGACGGCAGCCCGATCGGAGTCGCGGAGAACAATTCCGCCGCCATCATCCCGGCGATGAACATTCCGGAGGACGGCATTCAGGAAGTTCGCGTCGAGACTCAGAATACGCCAGCGTCGTTCCAGAGCGGTGGCGCAGGCGTGATCAGCTTGGTAAGTAAGTCGGGCACCAATCAGCTTCATGGCGACGTCTTCGGTGTATTTCGGCCCGACTGGCTCGCGGCAAACGACTCTTTCGTTAAGGCGCAGCAGCTGGCGACCCCTGGCGAGTCGAACACGCCACCTGCATTTTACCGTTACCAGGAAGGGGCTGCCATCGGCGGACCGATTAAAAAGGATAAGCTCTTCTTCTTTGGAGATTACGAAGACACCCAAGAGCAGCAGTTCGAAGGACTGAAGACCTATGCGGTTCCTACTACTGCTGAAAGAACCGGAGACTTTTCTAATCTTCTCAACAATATTGACCCCAACACAGGTCTACCTGCTTCCATCGTGATCTACGATCCGACCAAACCCGACAATCCGGACGGCACGCGACAGGCGTTTCCTGGGAACATCATCACGAACCCCAATCCCATCGGGCTGCTGTTTCTGTCGAAGATGCCAAAGTGCAACTTCCCAGACCCTTCGACGTGCGATCAGGCAACGTCTGACATCAGCCCAAATTATGCTGCGCCGGGGCTGGATCCGTTCAACGCCCACAGGTTCGATGTCCGCGTAGATTGGAATCCGAACGAAAAACAGCGCATCTTCAGCCGGTTTTCCTACGATCACTTAGCCTTCTCCACGGCAAACGTCTTCCCGAGCGGATGGGATCCCGACTACGCTTTGAACGTGACCAATGGGCGTAACATCCTGGTAGCCGACGATCTGACCCTCAATACGTCCACCGTTTTGCAGTTGCGCTATTCCTTTACGCGTCATCACGAGAATCAGGGAGGGCCGCCGTCGTACTCCAGCGTCGACCTTACCAACCTCGGTACCGTTAATGGCCAGCAGGTCGGTTTTCCCGCGTCCCTCGCTGCACAACAGGCCCTGAAGCAACTCCCCTTCGTCCTCTTTGGCGATCTCGGCGCGAATGTGAGCAACACCGAGGGTGTGGGGGGTACTGCAGACTTCAACATATTTCAGTACGCGAGCGAGAACAGCGACGCGAATGCCACAGTCACTAAAGTAATGGGCAAGCACCAATTCTCATTTGGCTTCGAGTGGATGAAACGCTATCTCAACGTCGATCAGCCGCCGGCGCCCGCGGGAGCGTATGAGTTTGATATCAGTGCTACAGACCAGTCCAACGCCAGCGCCAACGGCGGCAGTGATTTCGCCTCTCTCCTCGTTGGGATGGCGGCCGACCCGAACGGTCCGAATCCCGAACCAAATTTCTATCCCAACTTCACCATCGATGTCGCCGCAGCCGAGTCCAGCCCTTACTACGCTTCCTTCTTCGAAGACACTTACCATCTTTCTACCTCATTTACCGTCACTGCCGGATTGCGCTGGGATATTTTCGGCGGGCGCAACGAGCGTTTTAATCGTCAGGAATACTTCGATCCGACGGCAACAAATACAGTGAACGGCGATCCCTACACTGGCGCAGAAATCTACGCCAATGGCAGCCATCGCTCTCCGTATACAACCGACTTGCACGACTTTGGGCCCCGGCTGGCTGTTGCCTGGCAGCCGTTTACCAACTTTGTTGTGCGCGCCGGCGCGGGAATCTACTACGGCCCGAGCACCGAGAACGTCGCCAGCGCTACTGTGAACACCGATGGATTTTCCTCGCAAACAACGTGGAACGGAACGTGCGCTAATTTAGACGGTAATACGGTGTTCAATGGCACTTCCTGCGGAGTGAATACCGGGAGCGCCACGGATGTGTTCACTGGCCCCTTCTCATTGAGCAATCCATTTCCGACGGGAGTGATTCCAGTTTTCACCACGCCCCCGCCGGGTCTGGCGAACAATCTCGGTACGACCCTGCATACGGTGCTTCACTCCCAGCGCAATCCCACCACTTACAACTTCAACTTTGGATTGGAATACCAGCTGCCGCATCAGGTGGTCGTGAGTGCCGCCTACGTCGGCAGCCGAGGCTTATTCCTGCCTCAGGGCAACGTCGATCTGAACCAGCTCGATTTGGCGACGATCGCAAAATTCAACTCGTCGCTGTGCATCGACAATAGCGCGGCCTGTAGCACGGCGCCAAATCCTTTCGCAGCTCTTCCTGGCACGTTCAACGGTCAGGCGAACGTGCCACCGTGGTTTGTGCTCCAGGCGTTTCCGCAATTCGGCGACGGCAGCTACGGCTCTGGTAACGGCGTCATTGTGTCCGGCTACGCCGATGGCGACTCGAAGTACAACTCCCTGCAGACCAAAGTGCAAAAGCGATTGACGAGCGATTTCACCACTCTGTCTACCTTTACCTGGGCCAAGCTGATGACGGATGATTCCGTTCCGCCATTGTTTTTCGTAGGCAACCACCTTGGCGGACTTCAGGACTGGAGAGACCTTCAACATGAGTGGTCCATCAGTCCGCAGGACGTCAAGTATTCGTTCACCGGGGAAGTATCCTACGACCTGCCAGTGGGGAGCGGGCGGCGCCTGAACCTGAGCGGAATATCCAATACTCTTCTGGGTGGCTGGACCATCAATGGCATCCTCTACCTCGGTACCGGCGTGCCTATCAATGCGCCGAGTTCGGGAACGAGTACCTCATATTTCAATCAGCGCGCGGACATGACCTGCAATCCGGCGAGTGGCGCTCCGCACACAACGACAGCATGGTTCAACATCAATTGCTTTGTTGTGCCAGGAACCGAAAACGGGGGCGCTCAAAATCTATTCATTCCCGGGACTGCCCCGGACTATCTTGATAACGTTCGCACCCGCGGTGCGCGAGATCTGGATATCTCCATTTACAAAACGATAAAGCTGACCGAGACGATGGCGCTCCGTTTCGACATCTCCGGCTATAACATGGCGAACTATGCGCAGTGGGGATACCCAAGCGTGCCCACCGTGGTGAATGCAACCCAACAGGGAGCGGCGTTCGGACAGATCTCGAACAACGTCAACACGCCGCGCCAGTTCCAGTGGGGCGCCCGATTCACGTTCTAAGGAATGTTCCGAGGAAAGCCGTTTGTTCCGATCGCGCGTGAGCAAGGGCTCATAAAACCGGGTTTGCTGCCGGACGCCGCCCGTTCTTTTGATTTTCCAATCTATGGGATAGAGTTGCGCGATGACTAAGCGAATACGGATTGGATTTTGGTGTGTAGCAGCGATATCTCTGCTGATCGGTTCCCCGCACACGCTGGCTCAGAACACGCCGCAAACGGATGCCCGCTTGCCTCTGCGCGCCGGCTGGGAATTGCAATCCTCGTGCAAGATACAAGCCGCCGGTGATCAAATCTCCGCGCCTGACT
>DATFQU010000120.1:0-4746 GCA_035264005.1 Candidatus Acidiferrales bacterium | reverse complement strand
GAAATGGCAGGTTTCGACGGAAGGCGGTTCGTTTCCTGTCTGGCGGCGGGACGGGAAGGAGCTTTTTTACATGTCGGTGGACGACAAGATTATGGCGGCGGAGGTGAGCGAAAACGGGCCGAGCTTTGTGATTGGGAGAGTCCAAGCGCTCTTTCAAACCAGACCGTATTTCGGACTCTTCACCGCGAATTTGTTTGCGGTTACGGAGGACGGGCAACGGTTCATCGTGCCGAACGATACGGGGCAAGCAAACCGGACAATTTCGCTGGTGACGAATTGGACGGCGCTGGTGAAGAAACAGTGACAAAACCAGTGGCTAGTGACCCTTCGACTTCGCTCAGGGCAGGCGAGTGGCGAGTGGCTAGCGAAGACGGAAGACAGAAGAAATGCTGAATGTAGCAAGCAAAATTGGGGCGTATGAAATCACCGGCGCGATAGGCGCGGGCGGGATGGGAGAAGTGTACCGCGCGCGGGATACGCGTCTGAACCGAGACGTGGCGTTGAAAGTTTTGCCGGAGGCGCTTGCGCGAGATACCGAGCGAGTGGCGCGGTTGCGACGCGAAGCGCAGACGCTCGCGTCGCTCAACCATCCGAACATTGCGGCGATTTACGGATTTGAAGATTCGGGCACGACACACGCGCTGGTGATGGAACTTGTGGAGGGGCCAACGCTGAGTGAACGCGTGAAAGCAGGCGCGATTCCTGTTGATGAAGCGCTGCCGATTGCAAAGCAGATTGCGGAAGGGCTTGAATACGCGCACGAGCGCGGCATTGTTCATCGCGACTTGAAACCGGGAAACATAAAAATCACGAGCAGCGATGCGGTGAAGATTCTGGATTTTGGATTGGCGAAAGCGATTGAGAGCGATGCGGCGTCGATGGATATTTCGAGTTCGCCGACGATTACTCGGATGGCGACGCAGGCAGGAATTATTTTAGGGACGGCGGCTTATATGTCGCCGGAGCAGGCGAAGGGAAAGTCGGTAGATCGGCGCACGGACATCTGGGCGTTCGGGTGCGTGCTGTACGAAATGCTCACGGGGAAAATGGCGTTCGCGGGCGAGACAGTGACGGATACGCTGGCCGCGATCCTGAAAACCGAGCCCGACTGGTCGAAACTTCCTTCGGCGACTCCTGCGCACGTGCGCGTTCTGCTGCGGCGCTGTTTGCAGAAGGATCCGAGGCAGCGGCTGCGGGATATCGGCGATGCGCGCGTCTCGCTGGAAGAGGTTCTTGCCGGTTCGCCCGAATCGTATTCCACGGCAGGCGTGTCTTTTCCTGCTGCGCGACGCGCTATGCCGTGGGCTCTGGCGGGCTTGATTGTGGGCGGGCTGATCGCGGGCTTCGGTGTTTGGAAATTCGCGCCGGGGTCGGAGTCCGGCACACACATGCACTTCATGGCGGTGACGAATTTTGCAGGCGTGCAAGCGCAGCCCGCTTTGTCGCCGGATGGCCGGTCGGTGGCTTTCGTGTCGAATCGTGACGGGCATTACAACATCTACGTTGGACTGACAGGCGGCGGGAGTTTGGTGCAGGTGACGAATGACGCGAATCTGAAGGCGCGACCGGCGTGGTCGCCGGATGGAGCGACGCTCGCGTATGCACGGCTAAATGATTCAGGCCTGTGGGATATTTGGGAGGTTCCAGCTTTGGGCGGAACACCGCGGCCGGTGATTTTGGATGCGACCGATCCAGCTTGGTCTCCGGACGGGCGTTCGCTGGCTTACGAAAACGGGGCGGACGAGACGCTTTGGATTTCCGGCGTGCAAGGCGAGAATGCGCATCGGGTTCTTCCGCCTCCCAATTCGTTCACGCGCGACACTGAGCCGCGCTTTTCGCCAGACGGCAGCCAGATCGCGTTTATCTCGAGGAGGCAAGGACCCGGCGGGACAGTTAGCGTCGTGGATATAGCTTCCGGCAAAGCGCGTGAGTTGACAAACGACGATGAACTGGCTCTTTCTCCCGCCTGGTCGCCGGATGGGCGCTCCATCTACTCGGCATCGAGCCGCGGAGGCACGGTCAACATCTGGAAGAATTCGCTGCGAGGAGGGGAACCGGAGCAAATCACGGCAGGGCAGGGAGACGACGCGCAACTGGATGTTTCAGCGGATGGGAAGCGCATAGTGTTTTCTACATGGCGCTCGAACACCAACATTGCGCGGATGGATCTGACAGCAAAAGCGTCAGAACAGAAGGTCGAGATGCTCACGACAGATCCTGCACGCAATCAGGTGGCGCCGGCATACTCTCACGACGGAAAGCACATCACATACTTCTCGAATCTCAACGGAGTCGAAAACGAGAACATCTGGATTTCCGATGCGGACGGTTCCAATCCCCTCGCGCTGGTTCGAGACGATCAAATCAATGTTTTTCCGCTTTGGGGTCCGGGCGACAAGCGCATCGCTTTCAAGTCTTTTACGAAAAGGCCGTCGGGCTTTCTTGAAACGAGCGAATACCGAGATGTTCCGGTTTCCGGAGGCGCTCCGCAGACGGTTTACAGCAATTCAGCCGGCGACAACTTCGAAATTGGAGCGGACGGCCGTTTTCTCTTCGTGAATTCCAAAAACGAGGCGGAGGTATTCAACCCCGCAGACAACAAAACGGCGGTGCTTGGGCCGATCCCTGTGATTCCACGGGACATGCCGTTGCGATTTTCAGCGGACGAGCGCGCTGTTGCGTACGTTGTGGGCCCGAATCGCGATGACGATCCAAATGCGGGGCTGTGGGTGACCGATTTCAAGAATCCTCCGCGGCAGATCTTTCGCGGCTGGGTTCTCTGGTTTGCGCGAGGGCCGAAGGACCGGCTTTATGTGCTGCAGGGCAAGGGCGATCTGAACGGGGCACTTGTAAGTGTCGGTTGGGACGGCCAGAACCTTGAGCGAACTTCTGTTACTGTGCCGATAATCTATTCCTACTGGACGGACCCGTCGCAGGACCCGCAAATGTTCTTCGACGTTTCGCCGGATGGGCGCTACATCGCATTCATGAAACAAACGGTGCTGAACGCGAACATCGGCATGGTGATGAGGATGCAGAAGATGCAGTAACGTGCGGTTGCGGGATGTCGTTTTCTTCAGGGGGCCATGTATGAGAACGGGGATCACGATTATTGCGTTCATCACGGCAAAGGCGGGGATGCAGCAGCAGGTGCGGGAAGTACTGCTGGATTTGGTGACGCAGACGCGCAAGGAAAAAGGCTGCGTGAATTACGACTTGCATCAGTCGCAGGCGGATTCGAAGGAGTTTGTGATGTACGAGAACTGGGAGAGCGCGGCGGACTTGGATGCGCACGCGCGGTCGGAGCATTTAGTGGCGTTCGGGAAGGCTGCGCACGGGCTGTTGGAGCGGCCGGCGGAAATTACGAAGTGGGACATGGTGTCGGAGCTGGCGCAACATTCGCCGAAATGAGAACAACTAGCGAGATTCGCGATCATTGAATCAGATGGTGAACGGAGCAGCTCGGACCAGTGAAAAGGCGCTGGCCTTGCCTAAAACTCCTCGTAGGCGCGCTCGCCGTGAAGGGACACATCCAGGCCTGCCGCTTCGCTTGCTTCGTCAACCTTCACAGTTGTGAACATATCGATGATCTTCAACATGCCATAAGTGAAGATGAACGCCCAAGCGGAGGAAAAAAGCACAGCGACGAGCTGTTTGTAGAAGAAACTTGGGTCGCCGTGAAGCAGCCCATTGCTACCGCTGGGATTGAATCGCTGATCCGCGAAAATCCCGAGCAGCACAATGCCCAGAAAACCGCCGACGCCGTGCACACCCCAAACGTCGAGGGCGTCGTCCCACTGCAATTTGTTTTTCAGCTCGACAGCGTAATAGCACACGATGCCGGAAACGACGCCGATGATGACGGCGGTGGTGGGAGAGACGTAGCCGGCGGCGGGCGTCACCGTAGCCAGTCCTGCGACGGCGCCTGTGAGCAAGCCGAGGAATTTGGGCTTCCTTTCATTCGTCCAGGCCATAAGCAGCCATGCAATCGCGGCGAAGGAAGCGGCGACGTCGGTGTTGAGAAACGCGGTAGCCGTTACGGAATCCACGCGCATTTCGCTGCCGGCGTTGAATCCGTACCATCCGAACCAAAGCAAGCCGGTTCCCAGTGCAACCAGCGGAATACTATGGGGGCCTGTGTCGCGGGTGCGGCGTCTGCCAACGTAAAGCACGGACGCGAGGGCTGCAATGCCAGCGATATTGTGCACGACGATTCCACCAGCGAAGTCACGCACGCCCCACTGTTGAAGTATGCCGCCGCCCCAGACCATGTGGACAAAGGGAAAATAAACGAACGTCAGCCAGCCAGTGAGAAACACCATGTAGGCCTTGAAGGTCACGCGGTTTGTGAACGCGCCGGAGATGAGGGCCGGCGTGATGATAGCGAACATCATTTGATAGGCGACGAAGACCATCATCGGGATGGTGACGTTGGGAGATGGCGTGGACAGGTTGATTCCACGCAAACAGATGTTGTTGAAGTTTCCGATGATACCGTGCCAGTCGCCGCTAAAGCACAAGGAGAAGCCGTACAAGTACCAAATGACGGTGGTCCAGCCCATCGAAACGAAGCTCTGCATCATGATGGCCAGGACGTTTTTTCTGCCGACGAGTCCGCCATAAAAAAATGCCAGCCCGGGAGTCATCAACATCACCAGGCTCGTGCACAGAATCATGAACCCTGTGTTGCCAGTGTCGAGATGCAGCATGCGAGCCTCCTTGTCAGGCGGGCCGACGCGAATTCAA
>DATFQU010000119.1:0-15245 GCA_035264005.1 Candidatus Acidiferrales bacterium | reverse complement strand
GGCTCAAGCACAAACACTGCTTCGCTCTTGCGCGCCTCGCGTTCGATGATGGCGCGGGACGCTCGGCTGCCGACCTCTTCGTCTGAAGTACAGAGGAAGACGACCTTTCGCCGCGCTGAAAGCTTAAGAGCGCGCATCGCATCGGCCGCAGCGAGCGCAATAGCGAGTCCGGCCTTCATATCGAACGTGCCCGGGCCCCAAGCGAGACCCTTCGCAACGCGAAACGGTGTTTTCGCAAGCGTGCCCACTGGATAGACCGTATCCATGTGCCCGAGCACGAGGAGTTGGCGGCCCGCGGTCTTGCGGCGGGATTGTAGCTCGGCTATAACCTGATCGCCGCATTCTCGTTGTCGCAAAATACGCACTCGGGACCCTCGTTTCCTCCATTCGGCCGCGACAAGACGACTCATTCCATCGACAGACGCTTTGTCGCGCGATGGCGACTCGATTTCCACCATGCGGCGCAGCAACCGGACGATGTCGCGTTCATGCTTCCGCAGCCAGGAATGCAGTTCGTTTATCTCTGTCATTGCGCCCGCGTATCCTAGCAATCGTTCACGTATTCGGCAACTTAGCTCCGAATCCGCGAGAAACAACGCACGCTTGTTCAAATTCCCATTTTGCCGGTGCTCAGCCGTCCGGTATATTGTCTAAGCGGTCGTAAAGCGGTCATATCGGCAATCCAAACGAATGACTCAAGACGTTACCAAACATCTGGAGCGTGCACGCAAGCACCTGGAAAAAAATAAGATCCAGGACGCGATCACGGAGTATCGCGCGGCGTTAGAGGCCTCGCCGACGAATTCGGAGGCTATCCAGATGCTCTCCGATCTTTATGTGCGGACCGGAGATCTGGTACAAGCCGCGAACTTCTACGGTTTACAGTTTGATCGCTTGGCGGAGTCGGGCGATGTCGCGCGCGCTTCAGCAATTTTTACGCGCTACCTGAAATCGTATCCTCAGCCTCCTTCGCGGCTGACGCGCTACGCGCTGTTGCTTCAAAAACAAAACAAGACCACTGACGCGGTTGATTACTATTGTTCCGCCGCGCAGAAGTTCCACGATCAGAAAGATTCGAAATCGGAATTTGAATGCCTGCAGCGTGTGGCGCAACTGGACCAGGAGAATCCCGCACGACAGATTGAATTGGCCAAACTCGGCGAGAAGCTAGGCAACGCGGAGATCGCGGGCCGGGCTTTTCTGCGCGCCGCTCAGCTGGCCCAGGCAGCCGGGCAGTCCGCCGAGGCCTTGCAATATTTTGCCGACGCTCACCGTTTAGCGCCCAAAGATCGCAGCATTGCCCTGCTTTTCGCGGAAGCGCGGCTGCACAGTTCGGATGCGGCCGGCGCAGTTAAGTTACTCCAGCCGTTCGCGCCGCCCGATCCATCCGACACGACGTTTTTGAGCCTTTATGGCGAAGCATTGCTCAAGACGAATCAGCTGGATATGGCTCGCGAGGCTTTTTTCGCGGTATGCCGCGTGAAACCAGAGGGCTTCGAAAAGCTTTTCGAACTCACCGATCAGTACTTCAGGTCAGGCGCCGACGACGCTGCAATTTCGGTGCTGGAGCAAACGAAAGAGTGGATGTTTGTAGCGCGTTCGGAAACTGCATTTGCGTCGCGGCTCGATCAAGTCGTCGCTCAGCATCCGAAGTCTCTGCCACTCATCGAGTTTTGGGCAAAACTCTACGATCAGTTGAATCGAGAAGTGAAGTATTTCGATGCGCTGGTTAGCCTTTTCGACCTGAGTCTCGAACGCAACAAGATTTCGGAAGCATGCGACGCACTGGACCGGCTCGTGGAAATCGATCCTTATGATTACCGGATACAAGAACGGATTGGAAGACTCGAGGGCAAGGCGAGCGCGTCCTTTCTGCGCAGCATCAACGCGAGGGCCGCGAAAGTTTCCGGGGCGACGCAGGCGCAGTCGAGTCTCGCAACTGGCGGACTCGGCGAAGGAGCGCGCGCTCCGGCAACGGAGGAAGAAAAATCGCAGCGAGCGCTGGATGATCTGATCGTTCAGGCAGAAATTTTCTTGCAGTATTCCTTGCAAAGTAAGGCCATTGAGCGGCTGGAACGTATCGCGGATATTTTCCCTGGCCAGGAAGAGAAAAACGAGCGACTGCGGATGCTTTACGAGCGCGCGAATTGGTGGCCAAAAGGTTCGCAAGCGCGTTCACAACCCGCAGCGCCTGTTTCCGCGCCGCTTCCGTCAGTGCCGGCTCCAGTTGTATCATCCGCCGCGGACACGCATCGCGACCTCGCGGAAATCGCAGAAGTCACGCGGTTGATGTACCGCGAAGTCACACCGCGCGAAGTTCTGTCCACAGCCGTTCGAGAAATCGGCAAGTACCTTGGCGTGCGCCGGTGCATCGCTGTGGTTGGTACGGTAGGCGAAAAGTCACAGATGACCGCCGAATATGCGTCATCTGGACTGAAGTCTGCTTCCGCAACCGCGGTGGTTTCGGTCGGTGTTGCTTTGACGAAGCGTACCCCAGACGCAGTGGGAGGCATCTCTGCTCAAGCGTCCCAGATCACGGAATTGCGCGGACTCGAGATCGAGACTGTACTGGGCATTCCGCTGACGGATAAAGATACGCAAACACCTGCGGGAATTCTGTTTGTGGGCGACACTGCTTCGCGAGAATGGAAGCCGAACGAAAGCTACTTTTTGCAAGCCGTCGGCGATCAAATCATGATTTCGGTGAACCACACGCGGCTGCGGTCTTTGGTCCGCACGCTTGCGGTGGCGGATGAAAAGACAGGATTGCTCGGTCGTGGAGCCTATATCGATTGCCTCCTCGCGGAATCGAAGCGGTCCCGCACGCAAGGGACTCCGCTGGCGCTCGTGATTTTGGAGGTTGATCATGGTTCTGAGATTCTTCGCGAAGAGGGTGACGCAGCGCTCGAAGGGTACATGAATCAAGTTGCGCGCGCCGTCGAGCCGTCGATCCGGCAAGGCGATCTCGGGGTCAAGTACACGGCGTGGTCGCTGGCTTTTGTGCTTCCCGATACCTCGCGAGAGAACGCCGAAGATCTTGCCAAGAAATTACGGAAGCTTGCCGGTCAAGTGCAGCCTGACTGGGCGAAGAAACCGCTGACGATCGGTGCGGTGGTCGTGGATGCAGCTGCTCGCCCTGCGGACGAAAATGAGGACAGCGTCACGGAATGGATCAACCGGGCGGAATTCGGGCTGGATGAGATCCGGCGTCACGGCGGAAATCGAGTTGTCTCGCTTGCCGCGCCGCAACCTGCCACATAATGAAATAGAGTAAGGAGGAAGTATGTTTCCCACCGAAGTAGTTATTCTTGCCGGAGCGCGCACTCCCATGGCCCGCTACAACGGCGAATTTGCGAACATTTCGGCGATCGACCTCGGCGTGCTGGCCTCGAAAGAAGCGATTAGGCGTTCCGGAGTTGACGTCGGTGAAATTGAGCACGTTGTCTTCGGCAACGTGCAGCAAAGCAGTTCCGATGCGCACTACGGAGCGCGTCATGTTGGATTGAAGGCCGGTTTGAAAGTTGAAACTCCCGCGGTGACCGTGAACCGGCTGTGCGGTTCGGGTATGGAAGCGATCAGCCAAGCTGCACAGCGGATTCTTCTTGGCGAGGCCAAAACGGTGTTGGCCGGCGGCATGGAGAACATGACGCAGGTGCCACATGTAATTCGCGGTGCTCGGAGTGGCTTCCGGCTGGGCGAGGGCAAGCTCGAAGATGCGCTCATGGCCGGCCTGCTCGACCCGATCAGCGGCTGCACAATGTCCGATACGGCGGAGAATCTCGCGGCCGAATACAAAATCACGCGCCGCGAATCGGATGCATATGCGCTTCGCAGCCAGCAGGCCGCCGACGCTGCGTACAGAGCGTGCCGCATGAGCGAAGAGATGGTGCCGGTCGAAGTTGGCAAAGGCAAGAAGGCCCATCTTTTCGCGCAGGATGATCACCGCCGCGCGGACACGACGATGGAGAGCCTATCGGCTCTTCCGCCGGCGTTTCGCAAAGACGGAGTCGTAACCGCTGGAAATGCCAGCGGCATCGTCGACGGTGGCGCGGCCGTCGTCATGACAACCGAGAAGCTGGCAAAAGAGCGCGGCTTGAAACCGCTGGGACGAATTGTTTCATGGGCAACAACGGGAGTTGAACCGCGCGTGATGGGTATCGGTCCGGTTCCGTCGAGCAACAAAGCTTTGCAACTCGGCGGGCTAAAGCTGGACCAGATTGATTTGATTGAGGTGAACGAGGCCTTCGCGCCGCAGTACCTTGCAGTGGAGAAAGCCCTGGGCCTGAATCGAGACAAAACGAATGTGAACGGAGGCGCCATTGCGCTCGGCCATCCACTCGGCGCCACAGGAACGCGGTTGATTTTGACTCTGTTGTTGGAATTGCGGCGGCGGAATCAGCGATACGGCTTGGCGACTGCATGCATCGGCGGCGGCCAGGGAATCGCGATGATCGTCGAATCGATGTCTTAAGTTTCTTTTGCTACTGACAGATTTTTGACATTTGAGGAGAAGGAATGGCTATCGAAACAGTTGGGGTTGTGGGCTGCGGGCTGATGGGTTCAGGTATCGCCCAAATTGCTGCGCAGGCGGGATGCAAAGTTGTCGTTCGTGAAGTCAGCGAGGAACGACTGAACAAGGGCCTGCAATCGATCGAAAAGAGCCTCAGCAAGTTCGTTGAAAAGGGAACATTGTCCGCTTCCGACCGTGACGCTACGCGCTCGCGGCTTCACGGGTCGACAAAGCTGGAAGATTTGAAAGACTGCGATTTGATTGTTGAAGCGATCATCGAGCAGTTGCCAGAGAAGCGCGAACTCTACGCCGCGCTCGACAAAATCTGCGGCAAGCAAACGATTTTTGCGAGCAACACGTCTTCGCTCTCGATCACAGAGATGGCTTTTCTAACTGCGCGACCGGAGCGTTTCATCGGACTGCATTTTTTCAACCCTGTTCCGTTAATGAAGCTCGTGGAAGTGATTCGCACAATTGCGACGGAGCCGAAGGTCTACGACGATGCAGTGTCGTTTGCGACGCGCGTGGGAAAAGTGCCGGTGCGAACTTCTGACCGTACTGGATTCATCGTGAATCGCTTGCTCGTTCCATACCTTCTTGACGCCGTGCGCGTTCTGGAAGGCGGAGTAGCTTCCATCGAAGACGTCGATAATTCGATGAAACTCGGCTGCGGCTATCCTATGGGCCCGCTCACGCTCCTTGATTTTGTCGGCTTGGACACGACGTTCTATATCGCGAACATCATGTTCGAGGAATTCAAAGAGGAGCGCTTCGCTCCGCCACCGCTCCTGAAGCGAATGGTTCTGGCGGGATGGAATGGACGCAAGGCGGGACGCGGCTTCTACGACTATTCCGATGCAGCGAAGCCCCGCGCGATGCAGCTCGGATAGCTTAGGAAACGGAGCCCAGCTATGGCTTATGAAAATTTGCTGCTCGACATCAAAGATCAGATCGCATACATCACTTTCAATCGGCCGAAGGTTCTGAACGCTCTAAACCGACGCACGGTTGAAGAACTAGGCGACGCGCTGAATAAAGTGCGCGACGATGGTGCTGTTCGGGTCTTGATTCTTACGGGCTCTGGCGAGAAATCGTTCGTTGCCGGCGCCGACATCAACGAACTCGCTCAACGAACGCCCGTCGACGGCAAAGATTTCTCGCTATTTGGACAGGAAGTTTTTCACCGGCTGGAAACGATGGGCAAGCCATCGATCGCTGCGATTAACGGCTTCGCGCTCGGCGGAGGGTGCGAACTCGCTTTGAGTTGCACAATGAGAATCGCCAGCAAGACTGCGCGACTGGGCCAGCCGGAAGTGAAATTGGGAATTATTCCGGGTTACGGAGGTTCGCAACGGCTCGCGCGCCTTTGCGGCAAGGGCATCGCGCACGAGTTGATTCTTACGGGGGAGATGATTCCCGCGGATGAGGCGCTGCGCATCGGGCTCGTGAATCATGTCGTCGAGCCGCAGGAATTGATCTCTGCCGCGGAAGCGATCGCGAAGAAAATTATCGCCAATGCGCCTCTTGCGGTTCAGTTTTGCATTGATGCTATCGAGCGCGGAATGGAAATGTCGCAAGAACAGGGCTTATTCCTCGAGGCGACTCTTTTTGGACTCAGCTGTGCCACCGAGGATATGCGCGAAGGGACGCGCGCCTTCGTTGAAAAGCGCCCGGCGAAATTCAAGGGAAAGTAGCGATGCCCTCCAAAAAGCCGTCGCCTCCGCGGGCGAAATCCACGCAGGGCGACCTTTCCGCTTCGGATCTCCGCTTCGGAATTGTGGTTAGCCGCTTCAATCAATTCATCACGGACCGCCTGTTGGCCGGCGCTCTGGATGCGTTGCAAAGGGCCGGCGCATCGGACAAGCAAATTGAAATCATTCGCGTGCCGGGGTCGCTGGAGGTTCCCATCGCTGCGAAGAAGCTGGCGCAAACCGGCCGTTGCCACGCCATTATTTGCATTGGCTGTGTGCTACGAGGAGAGACTTCTCATTACGATCACGTTTGCAGCGAAGTGGCTCGCGGCGTACAGCTTGCCCAGCTCGATACCGGCGTGCCGATGCCCTTTTGCGTCTTGACCTGCGACACGCTGGAACAGGCAATTGACCGCGCTGGCCTGAAGAGCGGAAACAAGGGATTCGAGACCGGGCTTACGGCGGTCGAAATGGCGCAGCTCTCGCGTAAGCTTTCGGGCGTAAATAGGAATGCCACGTCAAAGAAGCCGTCGCGCCCCTCGCGTCGCCGTTAAACGATGACTCTCCGTCGCAAATCACGGGAATGCGCTTTGCAAATGCTGTTTCAGTGGGGAATCAATCATCAGAGCGTCGCGCGCATCGAGCAGTTGTTTTGGAAGTCCGCGCGCGCTGCGGAATCGACTCGCCGCTTTGCGAATGAGCTCTTCGAGGGCGCCGTGGCGCAAGCGGACTCGAATGACAAGCTCGTCCAGCAAGTCTCGAAAAACTGGCGCCTAGACCGCATGCCCGAGATCGACCGCAGCATCCTCCGGCTGGCCATCTACGAACTGCGCTCTGGTACTGCGCCCCTGAAGGTGGTAATCGACGAAGCAATCGAGCTCGCCAAGACGTTTTCTACCGCTGAATCGGCCCCGTTTCTCAATGGAATTTTGGATGCGGCTGCCAAATCTCTGGAAAGCAGTTAGGCTGCCTGCAACTTCCACGCCGCACCCGTGTTTTACCTGCTGACAACAAGGGCTTGGTGGAGACCCAAAAAAGGAGCCTCGTATGGATTTCGGGAAAATCGTTCGGCGCAGTTTGTTGGCAGCGGCGCTTGGAAGTTTGTTTGCAGTCGGCGGCTTCGCGCAGCCTGCGAGCGCGACGCCTCGATACGGCATTCATCGTGACATACAAAACGACCACCGGGACCTGCACCAGGATTTTCGAGCGCGCAATCGCATGAATCGGAGTATCCGCCGGAATTTCCGGGAATTGCGGAGGTCGAACCGGGAGTTCGGACGCAACAGCCTGCGCTCACGGATGCTTCGTCGCGGCCTTCGCCGTGATCTTCATCGACGCTACGTTGTGAATCGCGACATTCGTCAGGACCGCCGCGACGCTCGGCGCGACCGGTACCGCGGCTGAGGCCCTTTCGTCACTTTACGGCGTATACAAAGAAGAAGGCCGGCTCGTCATCGAGCCGGCCTTTCTATCTAGCGGAATCTCAATCGGCGATAATAGCTAAATTTCGATGTGGCCTTCGAGAATGCGTACAGCCGATCCGCTCACGTGAGGCACGAGCTTCCCTTTCTCGTTGCCTACTCGCACGTGAATCTCGCTGGGTCTTCCCATTTCGACGCCCTGAGTAATGGACAGCTCTTCGCCGGGCTTCAACTTGTCGTGCCGAACCAGATAAGCTCCAAGTGAACCGCCCGCAGATCCCGTGGCCGGATCTTCCACGATTTCCCACGGGAGCATGCCGCGCGAAAATGCCTTTCCGCGTCCACCGAGAGCAAAGCAGTAAGCCATTGTGCTGTTGCCATTCAAGAGATGGAACAGCGCGCGGAGATTCGACTGTATCTTCGACAAAGTTGCCTTGTTCCGCAGCGGCACCATCAAGTTGAAAATTCCAGTTGAAACCGATTCGATTGGCAAACTGGGATCGATGTCCGCAGCGCGTAAGCCGAGTGCCTCTGCGAGATCCTCCCTTGAAATTTTCGACGGTTTGAAACGGGCTTCTTTTTGCGTCATGGTAACGCGCACGGGGCGTCCATTCCGGAACGTAATTTCCACGGGCAAGATACCCGCGCCGGTTTGCTGCTGAACTTGTACGGAGCCCTCCGACGCGGGTACGACGCCGAGCTCCGCCAGCAGAAACCATGTGCCCACTACTGGATGGCCCGCGAACGGCAACTCACGCGTGGTGGTGAAAATGCGGAGCCGCGTCAGAGCTCGATTGTTCGTCGGCCGCTGCACGAAGACCGTCTCGGCCAGATTCATTTCGCGCGCCACCGCCTGCATCTGCTCTCGCGACAAGTCATCTCCATCGGTCACAACCGCTAGCGGGTTTCCCGCGAAGGCCTTGGTTGTAAAAACGTCGAGTTGATAGAGTCGCCGCTTCACGTTCTGTTGTTCAATCCCTTCCGTCCAGATTGTGCCACGTTCATCATATTTAGGAACGGTGTTTTCTGTTCCCAGGACAATTTGACCTGAGTTACAGCTTTTGCACTTGAGCGCAAACTTCGTCCAGTACCCGCTGCGTTGTTTGCGAATTGGCGGTCTCGGCATAAACGCGTAGCATACGCTCGGTTCCCGATGCGCGCACGAGCAGCCAGCCGGCGTCGCCGAAATAGAGTTTATGCCCATCAGTGCTTTCGCGGCGCACGACTTGCCACTCGAGCAGGGCTTCCACGCGAGAACCGAAATGTTCAATCGCACGTTCTTTCTGCCCGTCTTTCAGTTCCAGATCAACGCGACCGTAATGGTGAACGCCAAATTCTTTGTGTAGCATCGCGACGAGTTCGCCGAGGCGTTTTCCGTGCCAGGCCATGACCTCGGCGAGGAGCAGGGCAGTCACTGTGGCGTCGCGCTCAGGCAAATACGCCTTCGTGGCGAAACCGCCGCTTTCTTCGCCGCCGAGCAGGATGTCGCGTTCGAGCATGAGTTCGCAGATATGCTTAAAGCCGATCGGGGTTTCGAAAACTGTGCGGCCGAACCTCTTTGCGATTTTGTCGATCAATTTCGTGGTCGAAAATGTCTTGGCCACATCGCCGGATTGTTTTCGGCTTTCCACCAGATGCCAGAGCAGAATCGCAAAAATCTGATGCGGCGTGATGAATGTTCCATCGGCGTCCACCGCGCCGACCCGGTCGCCGTCGCCATCAGCGGCAAATCCTGCGTCATACTTGCCTTTGACTACGGCGTCTTGAAGCGCCGACACGTGGGGCTCGATGGGTTCGGGATTCACGCCGCCAAAGAGCGGATCATAGTGACCTCGAATTTCGTCGCACTCCACGCCGTGGCGCACGCAAAGCTCGCGGAAGAGTCCGCAGGCCGCTCCATGCATCGGATCTACAACAAAACGAAATGTGGACTCGCGCAGACGCTGCCAATCGACGAGCGTCGACAACTTTTCCAGATAGGGAGCGCGCACGTGCATGGAGTGAATCAAGTCTTTCCGTGGCGGCAGCGTGGCGACAGCTTCGTTTGACAGCACCGCGGCAAGTTCTTTTTCGATTTCCGCCACAATCCCGGGAAGCGCCGAGCTTCCATAGCTCGCTTTGTACTTCACGCCGCTCCATCGCGGAGGATTGTGGCTCGCGGTAATCATGATCCCGCCCGCGGCCTCACGCTGACGCACGAGAAGAGATAGCGCGGGGGAAGGGCATGGTGCGTCGGATAGCCAGACCGGCGTTCCCGTCGCCGCAATCACCTCCGCAGCGGCGCGCGCGAACATCGGCCCGCCGAATCGCGTATCGTAGCCGACCAGTATGCCGCTTTGCGGTTTTTCCGCCCGGATTACGTAGCGAGCAATGGCCGTCGCGACTTTCCGGACGTTCGCTGCGGTGAAATCCTCGGCGATTACGCCGCGCCAGCCATCGGTGCCAAAGCGGATCTGTATCATCCGAAAAGTATATGCGATGGTGAGCCGAGCGGGAAGCGCTGCGGGAAGGGACGGCGGTTCACACTAAAGCAGGTCGTTTCTCCTCTTTTGTTCCAACCACTTTACGACTTTTCCGACGTCTTGCGCCCGCTCTCGCGGACATACGAGCAGTGCATCTTCTGTCTCGACAACAACCAGATCGTGAACGCCAATCGCCGCAACGAACTTCTTGACGCTCCAAAGAAAATTGCCGCTTGCATCGAGCGTAAACGAATTGCCCGCCGATACATTCGCATCTCTCTTGCTCGCAAGCAGCTCGTGCACAGCTTCCCACGATCCGATATCACTCCAACCCACATTTGCCGGCAGAACGAATACGTTCGGGATTGCACCTTTGCGAGTCGCCGGTTCCATTACGGCGTAGTCGACAGAAATGTTCTCCAGGCGCGGATAAATCCTTGCGAGCGTTCGCGAATAGGAAGAGGTTCCAATTGAACGCTCCAACTCGGCAAGCGCGCTTCGTGTTTGCGGGAGGAATTTTGCCAGGCATTCCAAGAAGGTCGATACGCGACAAAAAAACATCCCGGCATTCCAGAAATATTTTCCGGCTGAGACATACTTGCGTGCTGTCGCGGCGTCTGGTTTTTCGGTGAACCTCCGTACGACATAGGCGGGTATTCCTGCGACCCGGCCCGCGCTCGTGCCGCGTTCAATGTATCCGAAACCGGTATCGGGTCGCGTTGGGGGAATACCCAGCACGACCAGGTTTCCCGACTGTTCCGCCAAAGTCATGGCTGCACGTACGATGCGACGATAGCTCGACGCGTCCGCAACGTAATGGTCTGCGGGCAACACAGCCATCAATGCATCCCCATGCTTTTTGGCCAGGTGAATTGCGGCAAGGCCGATGGCTGCGGCCGTGTTTCTGCCGACGGGCTCGATGAGAATCTGCGCCGGTGGCACGCGCGGCACTTCGCCCCGCACTCCCGTCGCCTGATCGTGATTTGTCACCACCCACAAATGACTTGCAGGGAAAAGCGGACCGAGACGGTCCTCAGTTTCGCGCAGCATACTTTTTTCGCTCACGATGTTCAGCAGTTGCTTTGGTGTGCGGTTGCGGCTCCGCGGCCAGAAGCGCGTCCCGCGTCCCCCTGCCAGGATGACCGCGCACTGAATCAGTTTTTTTGTGGTTGGCATTGTCGAAACTGGAGACCGCTACGCACCGGGCACGAAAACGCGCAGCAAAGTCGTGGTATCGTTCGGTTCGTAAACACACTCGCGCAGCGCACCAGGAACCAACCAGGCCTGAGCGCGAGAATATTCAACGCTCGCATCTCCCAGCTGAGTACGCAGTGTACCGTTTCCATTCAGCACGATGATAAGTTCAAGCCTGCCGTTCGGCTTTACGAAATATTTCGTCGTCGCAAATACGTGGCGGTCCACCGCGAAATGGGGACATTCGACAAGCACGCCGGGTTGAGTGCTCTCATCTTGATCCTTAAGCGCCGTGATTTTCCCGCCCAATTGTTTTCCAAAACGAATCACGTCAAACGCCTTCTCGATATGTAGCTCGCGTAGATTTCCGCTGGCGTCGCGGCGGCTAAAATCGAACACTCGATAAGTGATGTCGGAGTTTTGTTGAATCTCGCATAGAACCATTCCTGGTCCGATTGTGTGAACAGTTCGGGAGGGGACAAAGATCGTATCACCGGAAGCGACAGGAATTCGCTCGAGCAAGTCTTCGGCAGTATTGTTCGCGATCGCCGCACGAAACTGCTCCGCACTTACGGCCGGTTTCAGTCCGACGTGCACTTCAGCGCCCGGCTGCGCCGAAACCACATACCACATCTCCGTTTTTCCGGTTCCTCCGGTCGCAGCCTCATGTCGCATCGCGTAATCGTTATTCGGATGCACCTGTACGGAAAGCTTATCTGCCGGAAAGAGAAACTTAGCGAGAACCGGAAACGGTTTGTCCCGTCGGGCTCGGTTGCCGGCCCACTCATCGTTCATGCGCGGCCACGCGTCTCCGAGTCGTTCGCCGGCGAACGGACCGTCGGCGAACCGGCATTCGTTTCCCGTTAGCCAGACTTCACCAATGGGTTCGCCTAGAGATGCTTTTTCGGGAAAAAGAGGAGCCAAAGTTCGCGCGCCCCAAATGCGCGGCACGAATTGAGGCTCCAACCTTACAGGCCGCAGTGCCACAGAGCTTATCCGTGAGTCGCGGCTGCGGAGCTTACCGGCTTGTCGGCGCGAAAAAAGCTGGCGAGCCGCCGCAGGCCTTCTTCGATGCGTTCCATCGAAGTTGCGTAAGAAATTCGCAAATACCCAGGCGCGCCGAACGCTTCGCCAGGGATCACGACCACGTGTGCGCGTTCCAGCAGATCTTTCGCAACGCGCAAAGTGTCTACTGACGCGGCACCACCATTCTCTTCGACTGCGCCCGCCACATTAGGAAACACGTAAAAGCTCCCTATTGGCTCGTGACAGCTTACGCCGGGAACTTGTCTCAAACCATCGATAATTCTTCTTCGCCGCTTGGCGAACTCACCGACCATCTCTTGGACGCTTTCCATTCCCCCGCGCAACGCCTCTAGCGCGGCATACTGCGCAATCGAAGTCGGATTCGAGATCGACTGGCTCTGAAGCTTCAGCACAGCATCGGAAATCTCTTGTGGCGCAAGTGTGTAACCCATCCTCCATCCGGTCATCGCAAATGTCTTCGACAGCGAAGCCGAAATAATTACGTGGTCTTTCGCGCCCGGAAGGCTCGCGATGGAAAATGGCTTCGCGTTGCCGTAAACGAAGTGCGAGTAGCACTCGTCGGAAAGCACCCAAACGCCGTGTTTCTTCGCGACTTCCAGAATCTTTGCGAATTCGTCCTCTGGAATAACTGCGCCAGTTGGATTGGACGGAGAGTTTACGATGAGAATCTTCGTCCGCGGCGTAATCGCTTTCTCAATGTCGGAAGCGCGTGGAATAAATCCACTCTCAGCGGACGTTTCGAGGATCACAGGCGTGCCATCGGCGCACTTCACGATTTCCGGATAGCTTACCCAGTAGGGCGCGAGAATCAACACTTCGTCGCCGGAGTTAATGAGCGCATGAATCACGTTGAAGAGCGAATGCTTGCCGCCGCAGTTGATCACGCACTCCTTCGGTGCATAGGTGCTGCCCAGATATTTCGCGTGCCAATCGACGGCAGCTTGACGCAGCGGCATGACGCCGCCCGAGGGCGTGTACTTCGTCTTGTTGTCTTCGATCGCCTTAATGGCCGCGTTCTTGATGTGCTGAGGCGTCGGGAAATCCGGTTCCCCGGGCCCGAAGTCGACGACGTCAATGCCGCGCGAGGTCAGTTTTTCCTTTTCCATCAACACGACGAGCGTTGCCGAAGGTTCAATGCGTTTCACTCGCTCTGCCAGTTCCATTCTCAGCCCCCTTGAATTTCGCTACGTAACTTTTGCTTTCAGCCGCTCCTCAACCGCAGGCGGCACTAAGTCCTTAACAGATCCGCCCAGCCGGGCAATCTCGCGCACCAGCCGCGAACTCAGGTAGATATACGCCTCGGCAGGCATCATGAAAACAGTTTCGATCTTCGGTTCCAGCTTGCGGTTCATCAGCGCCATTTGCAATTCATACTCGTAATCGGAGATGGCGCGTATGCCCCGCAGAACTACGTGCGCGTTCTTTTGCCGCGCATAGTCCATTAACAACCCTTCAAACACGTCCACTTCGACATTGGGCCACGGCTGCGTTACCTCCCGAAGCATTTCCAGGCGCTCGCTAACAGCAAATAGGGGATCTTTTTCCATATTGCGCAGAACGGCGACCACCAAGCGGTCGAAGATCTTCGCCCCGCGCCCAATCAAATCCAGATGCCCATTTGTGACGGGATCGAAGGACCCCGGATAAATTGCCAGTACAGGTTTCATTGCGGCGGCGGTCACTGCGCGCATTCTAACCTAGAATTCCTTGATTGGTGTCGGCAAAATCCTCGCCTCGAACTTCCGTCGTTTGTTAGGCTTCTGAATGAGCCAACGCATTGCCCAGTCTCTTGCACAGCCGCATCGAGCCGGCAGGAAGAGGGCAGATTGTGCCGTCAAAAAAAAACGGCTCAAAATTAATGTTGTGTTAACACTTCTTGCGGGGTTAAATCCTAGATTGTGCAGATGCCAAACGATGCTCTAGTTGTGCAAGCTTCGCCCGGAGTGCGTGAGGGCGAGACGATTCTTGACTGCAGCGGCCCGTTCACCATTCAAACTTTTTTTTCATTCCAAAATGCTGCCCGTGACCTCGACTCCACCCGAGTCCTGATCGTAGATCTAACCAGAGTGCCGTACATGGACTCCGCCGGACTGGGTGCGTTGGTCGGTGCCTTCATTTCCGGACGGAAATCCGGCCGACGTATGGCGCTTGTCGGAGCAGGCGAACGCATCACCGCGCTGATCCGCATGTCTAACCTCGGGCAGTTTTTTCCGCTCTATGCTTCCCGCGACGAGGCTGAAGCCGCTTTCAGCGCTGCCCAGTAGTCGCAGACTCGCGCGAACGCGTGAGTGCTTCACTTCTAGATTGGGCTAGGATCATCGCATGAGCAACTCGGATACTTCCGCGCTTCTTGCAGTGGCGATCGCCGAAGCCTGCGCCAGTCTCGGTGAAGGAGGCATTCCCATCGGCGCAGCACTTTTCGACCGAGATGGAAAGCTTCTCGGCCGCGGGCACAACTTGCGCGTGCAAGAAGACGATCCCGCCATGCATGCGGAAACCGATGCCTTCCGGCAAGCGGGCCGCCAGCGCAGCTATGCTGACAAGATCATGGTCACAACGCTCGCGCCTTGCTGGTATTGCAGCGGGTTGGTCCGGCAGTTTCGCATCGGCAAAGTCATCGTCGGTGAATCCCAGAATTTTCGCGGCGGCATCGACTGGTTGCGCGAAAACGGGGTGGAAGTTATCGATTTAGCCAATCAGGAATGCATTCAAATGCTAGCTCAATTTATCCAAGCCAATCCCGAGTTGTGGCATGAAGACATCGGAGAAGGATAGCTTCTTTGCGCTCGCTTTCTGGGAGATCCGTTCACTCATATCGGAGCGCGACTATCGGATCGACCTTCATCGCTCTTCGCGCAGGTATGTAGCACGCAGCAATGGCCACGCTCGTCAGTAGCGCGACGACAGCACCGAACGTAAC